>CAZKHP010000163.1:0-2432 GCA_964552695.1 uncultured Staphylococcaceae bacterium
TACCTCGATGGCTATGGACTTAACGTCACCAAAACCAAAGAAATGGCCGAGAAAGGGTACTCGCTCATCCTCACCGTCGATAACGGCATCAGTGCCTTCGAGGCGATCAGTCTCGCCAATGAGCTCAAGGTCGATGTCATCGTCACCGACCACCATGAAGCCGGTGCGACGCTACCCTCTGCCTACGCCATCTTACATCCCGTCGTCAAAAGCCAATCCCCGTCCTATTCCTGCGGGGCGTATGTGGCGTTCATGTTATCGATTGCCCTTTTAGGGAGAGTCGACGATTATCTTCTGAGTCTCGCCGGGATTGCCACAATCAGCGACATGATGCCCTTAGCGGGAGTCAACCGCGACGTCGTCCGCTTAGCCATCGAGACCATCAACCGGAACAAATACCCGCAACTCAGCGTCCTTGCCGAATCCGTCGACATCGATGAGAAAACCATCGGTATGGCCATCGCTCCCAAAATCAACGCGGTGGGAAGGATGGTCGAGAATAGCACCATCAACCGCCTCGTCAAATTCTTCATCAGCCAAGACATGAGCGAGATTAACGAACTCGCCGGTTGGCTGAGTGCCATCAACCTCGAGCGCCGGAGCCTTATGAAAGAGGCGTCGCAAAACCACGCCGATGTGACATCCGAAGAAAGCGCCATCGTCCTTTTGACCTCCGAAAAAGAAGGCCTCATCGGACTTTTAGCCAACCGTCTGCTCAACATGCACCATAAACCGATCGTGGTCTTTACCCAATCGGTGGATAATCCCGAACTGCTTAAAGGCAGCGCTCGGAGCGAAGAAGGCTTCAACATCGCCAAAGCGTTCCAAAGCCTCGAACGGTTCATGCAAACCTCGGGTGGTCATGGCCTGGCCGGAGGCTTAAGCATCCGAAAACAAGACTTCGCCGAATTTAAAGCGGCGTTCCTTGAATTAGCCAAAGAATACCCCATCGAAAAGAAGCAACCCAAGACCCTGGAAATTTCGTTAGCGGATGTCACCTGGGAACACTACGCCCTGATCCGTTCGCTCTCGCCGTTCGGCCAAGATTTCCCCGCCCCGAAATTTCTCATCAAAGGACTTAAAACCGCCACCTTTTCCTACCTTTCGATGGATCACCATATTTCCACGAATATCGGCATGGATACGCGTCTTTTAGGCTTTAACTTCCCCAAAAAAGACGTCAGCGAATACAAATATGTCGATCTCGTCGGAGAGTTTGAAACCAACACCTTCAAAGGCCGCAAATACTTGAATTTCCGCATCGGCACGTTGACCCGTTCCGAACGTTAATTTTTTGCTCAATCCTACCACGAAAACGGACAAGCATATTTAATATGCTTTTCACTTTGGATACGCTATAATTAAAAGCAATCGAGGTAAGCCCATGGACTTAAAAAACTACATTATTGATGTCAATGATTTCCCCCAAAAAGGCATCATTTTCCGCGATATTACACCCTTAATCGCCAGCGGTGAAGCATTCAAATATGCTTGCGACGAACTTTCCGCTTTTGCCAAAAGCAAAAAAGCCGAAGTCATCGTCGGTCCGGAATCCCGCGGCTTTTTCTTCGGTTGCCCGGTCGCCATCGAACTCGGCATCGGCTTCGTGCCCGCGCGCAAAGCCTATAAATTACCGCGTGCCGTGTTCAGCGAAAACTACGACCTCGAATACGGCCAAGACGCTGTGCAAATTCACCAGGATGCGCTCAAACGCGGCCAACGCGTGGTCATCATCGATGATCTTTTAGCCACCGGTGGAACCCTCGATGCCGTCATCCGTCTGGTCAATAAAGCAGGCGCCAAAGTGGTGGGTATCGGCTTCGTGGTCGAACTTAAAGACCTCAACGGCCGCCAACGCTTCGGTAAATACGATATTCATTCTTTAGTTACGTACTAGAGGTGTTCTTATGCCCCAAGAAACCGTCCCAACACTCTCTCCATTAGGTCAAAAGCTTCATACGTTTGCGGAAGTGCAAGAGGTTTTTTTCGCGTATATCACCAACCCCGACGACCGTGACTTGATTAAACGCGCTTACGACTTTGCCAACGATAAACACGCCGGCGTTTTACGTAAAAGCGGTGAACCCTATATCCATCACTTGATCGAAGTGGCCTATATTTTAGCCACCCTTCATGCCGGACCGGCGACCATCACCGCGGGCTTTTTGCACGATGTGGTCGAAGATACCGACGTCACCTTAGAAGACATCACGCGGATGTTTGGCGGCGACGTGGCGATGATCGTCGACTCCGTCACCAAAATCCAACAATTAAAACTGTCCCACCGGAAAAACGAAGATTTCGTCGCCGAAGATCACCGTAAAATCTTCCTCGGCATGGCCAAAGATATACGGGTCATTCTTGTTAAACTCGCCGACCGTCTCCATAACATGCGCACGCTTTCCTCCTTGAGTCATGACCGTCAGATGGCG
>CAZKHP010000164.1:0-2429 GCA_964552695.1 uncultured Staphylococcaceae bacterium
ATGGCTACGGTGAGAGCGCCTTCTTCTTTGCACACTTTGGCAATGACCGGTGATGCGCCGGTTCCGGTGCCTCCGCCCATCCCAGCGGCGATGAACACCATGTTCGCGCCTTTGACGATCTTGCGGATTTCTTCAACGCTTTGAGTTGCGGCTTCTTTACCGACGGCGGGATCGCCTCCGGCACCTAAACCTTGGGTGTAGTTGTTGCCTAAAATCAAACGGTTACGGGCTTTGCTGGTGGCTAAGGCTTGTTTATCCGTATTGGCCACCCAAAATTCGATGTTGGCGATGTTATCGTCAATCATCCGGTTGATGGCGTTATTGCCGGCACCGCCGACACCGATAACCACGATGCGGGCTGCGGGTTCAAAATTATCTAAATCATAATTTTCCATGGATTGTCCTCCTATAACTCGTCTTCAAAGGCGTCATAACCTTTTTTCTTTTCTTTGGGGGTTGACGTTTGCACGCGTTCGACCGGGGTGACCATCCGTTTTTCTTCGTCGAAGGCGTTGCGGTATTTATTGACGATCTTGATGACCCCGAGGACATTGGTGTAGGCACTGTTGCGGGCGCCCATGGCCTTGGAAGAGAAGAAGATCACCGGATGCGGCGCTAAATACTGTTCAAGAATCGGGGTGAGACCGTTGAGGCGGGCACCGCCACCGGTGACGACAACGGGAAGATTCCGGAAGGATTCATCGTAGCCCGAGAGCAAATCGTTGATGCAGCGATGGACGTCTTCGGCGTATTCCGAGACAGCTTTTTCGAGGATGGCGTTGACGTGGTCAACGGTATAGTTGAGGGTTTTTCCGGTTTCATCGACGAGGCTGGCAATCACGCCTTTATAGGAAGACGACGTATGGTCGATGCCGTAGATTTCTTTGAGTTTGGTGGCTTCGTTAAAGCTGATTTTGAGGCCGGACGCTAAGGTTTCGGTCAGATGGTCACTGCCTTTATGGAGGTAGGTGGAACCATAGAGTTGGTAGTCGCCAATGAGGGAGATGGTCGAAAAACGTGCGCCGAAATCGAATAAAACGTAATCGGAGGGCATTTCTTTATAACCCTTGACGACTTCCGCGGCAGCATAGGGGGCCACGACCATTTTACGGACCCTGACATGGGCGAATTCGGCGGCTTTCCGGTATCCGTCGATGACTTTCTTGGGAAGGACGTGAATCTTGGCGTGGAGGGTGATGTTTTTGCTATCTTCGTTGATCGGGGGATTGGAAAAAGCACGGCCTTGGTCGATGACGAAACATTCCGGCACGAGGCCGATGATTTCATTTTGTTCGCCGACGTTTTCGTTCCGGACTTGGCCGATGACGTTTTGGATGTCGGTTTTCGAGATTTTGGGGGTGGTTCCCACGCAGGTTTGGTTTTTATCGACGACGTAAACTTCGAGCCCGATGGGCGGAACCGCCAAAGAGACTTCGGTGATCGGGAAGTTTAAATCGTTGCTGGCTTGTTTGAGCAGTTTCAAGATGGCCGCGGAGGCCGCGCCGGGATCGACGACTTCACCGTTAAGCACGGCGCCATCGTTCATGGGCATGGTCAAAGAATCTAAAACGACGGCCCGACCGTCGAGTTCGTAGCCGACGATCAATTTGACCGCGCTGGAGGTCAATTCAATGGCAGTCACAGGTTTTTCCAAATTACCACACCACTTTTCTGTTCGGCATTAGACGAGAATCCCGTTGGGGATGAAATAAAGCACATAGGCCAGGAGGAGTAAGACGGCGACCGAGACCATCGCGATTTTGACGAGGAAGGCGCGACGGATTTTGCGGCGGCGTTTCTTGGCTTCACGCTCAAAAGCGTTCATTTTGCCAAGCACGCGTTCACTCGCTTGAAGTTCACTGGTCATGCGCTAACCTCCAACGACAATTCTTACAAAGATTACCTCATTATTTTATTGTAAAATAATCGGTTTGTATAGGGACATTTCCCTTAAAAAAAGAAAAATGGGGCCGAAGTTGCCCGCATTCCACAAAGACCCGCGTCGATGTCTATTCCCCTAACGACGAAGAAACCGGGCAAAAACATCCAGGCTATTGAGCCGTTTGGCGATGTGATAAATGATCATGGCGAGGTTCATGATCCCCATCACGCCCAAAAGGACGAGCGTCAGAATCAGGTTGACCCTTTCCAACGGGGGGTATTGGAGCGTGACCAAGTTGCTGGTCGCGAGCAAAAGGGTCAACCAAAGATTGAGCACGAGATTGATTTTCCAGTGGAGCTTCATACGCTGAACCAGACGGCTTCGCCATTTTCGGGAAGCACTTCTTCTGAGCTGGACGAAAGATTCTCCGAGGATTCGTTTTCACGCGCCGCCACATTGATGATGCTGATCGGGATGGCGATGGCGGCGGAAGTTAAGACGACAAAAAACATGATAAGGGCGACTTTTCTTAACCGGTAATAAACCG
>CAZKHP010000165.1:0-2422 GCA_964552695.1 uncultured Staphylococcaceae bacterium
AAACCGTTTAAGCGAATTACAAAAAGGGCTCAATTTCAGAGCCCGAAGAATCCAAGAATAATGTTGATGAGGGCAAAATAGACGACTGCACCGAGAAAAGTGGACCATAAACTATTTTTCCAACGCGTGTCGTGTTTCGTTAAATAATAGATTGAAAAATAGAGTCCTACAGGCGGAACAAAAAAGCACAGAAAGTCATGTTTATGAACCAACTTCTTCTGGGCAAAATCGGCGTGGGTATAGGGGAAGTTGTGGACTTTTTCGGAATCATCGGATAGTTCCATACGAACTTCATACGTTGACTCCGGACTTTTGGGCAAAACATAGCCACAATGGACGCACGTTTCAGAGGTATCGGCAATCGGTCTTTCGCAATGAGGGCAACGGATGATGGCCATAGTTTCACCGCCTTAACAACATACTTATTTTAGGCAGTCTTGCTCTTTTTAGCAAATGTGTCCGGATTTTGCCTTGCTTTTATTTTCTTTTGCGATAAAATGAGTGCCGACACTTATGAGGTATCTATGGCTTTCTTAAAGAAATATGTTGGAAATAAAGCGTTCTATCGCGAAATGCTCACCGTAGCGTTCCCGATTGCTTTGCAGCAATTAGTTTCGGCTTTGGTCAATTTGCTGGATTCGGCAATGATCGGCCGATGGGGAAACACGACGTTAGGAGCCGGTGGCAGCGAAATTACTTCCGCGGCCATCATGATCGCCAACCGCTATTTCACGACTTTTGACGCCATCATGATCATGACGGTCATTTCCTGTACGATCTTCATTGCTCAATTTTTTGGTGCAAAAAACAAAGAAAAAGGGCAAAAAACCTTTGGTTTCGCTCTTCAATTATCCATCGGGTTTGGTTTGGCAGCCGCCATCATCGGCTTCGTTTTCCGGGAACCGATTATTTACTTTTTCTCGACCGGCGTCGGTTCAGGAGCCGAAATGCTTTATTATGGCGAACAGTACTTGTCAATCATAGCACTGACCTTCATCCCCTACTCCATCAGTGTTGCAATTTCGTTCTGCTTGCGTTCAACCAATAAACCCAAGATTCCGCTATATGCCAGTGGCGCTGCGGCGTTAACCAACTTTGTCTTCAACTACCTTTTCATCTATACCTTTAACCTCGGCGTTTATGGCGCGGCGATTGCCACGATGATCAGCCGCTTGGTTGAACTGGCCATCTTGCTTTGGTATTACTTCAAACATAAACCGTTCTTTTTTGGTTCTTTCAAAGAAATCTTTGCCAAGGAAAAGGGCTTTAAAAAAGATATTATCCTTCGCGGAATGCCAATGGCTGCCGCTCAAGTATTGACCGAAGGAATGGCCATTTTCATGTTCTTTGCATACGCTCAAATCGATAGCGGAAATGCTTCCAATATTGCCGCAGTCAACATGTCTTCCCGTGTGGTTGATATCGTCACCGCGTTCGTCGGAGGTATGGGAACCGCCGCCGCCATCATGGTCGGCATGCGCTTAGGTGCCGGAAAAGTCGAGGAAGCCAAGCAAAATGCCCGGTGGCAAATCGGTTATGTCATCACATTAAGCTTAATCACAGTACTGATCATGATTTGCATGATTCCGTTTGTTCAATTGGTCAACGATTTCCAAGCTGAAACCGCCACGTTATTAGCGGTCATCATGATCATCCACGCCATTTCTTTGCCCTTTATGTTCTATTCCGTCAATGTCATCTTTATTACCCGTTCCGGGGGATACACCAAAGCGCCTTTCATCATTACCAATTTGCCGTATTTGTTCATCAAGATTCCGTTGGTCACTTTGTTTGTGTTCATCGCCCCCGAACTTTTTGAAAATTCTTCGGGTTTGCATCACATGCTGTCGGCGATTGGACTTCCCGCAAGCTTAGTTATTTTCATCTTCTTGATTGACCGGCTCATTGAAATCGTTCGTGCCATTATTGCTTATTTTGTTCTCCATAAAGCCGATTGGTTAGGGAATTTGTCCGGACATAAAAAAGAGGTCGAACTCGTCACCGAGCCCGAACCTCCGTTAGATTAATCTGAACATTTAGAAATACAGGCTTTTCTTAGAAGGCCTGTTTTGATTTTTCTTCAACGTTTGTAATAAGAGTCTGACGCCCTTGAGTAAGCGTCCTTTGATGATCAGAATAATCGCATGAACACCTTCTTGATCAATCACACCGCGAGAGAATGATATCAACTGTCGGAGAGGTCCTCCGACGGCTGATTTTTGAGCCATGATAATGGTGTTTCTAGGCGCGTCCTTGGCCACATATTTTTTAGCAATTTTCATGAATGCATGGTACAAAATAAGCCCATTAAGACTAACTTTTTTAGCATCCAACAAGGTCGCATTTTCATCAATCGTCCAACGGGTGTAGCGACGGTTTTCCGAAATCGGGTGTCCCATGATGGCCACGAATTGGTCTTTGC
>CAZKHP010000166.1:0-2421 GCA_964552695.1 uncultured Staphylococcaceae bacterium
GTTGAATAACCGCTGTAGGTAAATGAGATGGGATTGCCTTGAGGGGTGATGAGATTCGTCGTGCCCGAGGATGTCGGAAGGGTGTTCGACGTGGAAGAAAAAGCCATCGTATAACTGGTACGTTCAGCGGCGACATCATTGGGTTGGCTTTGGGGATTAAAAGAAGAAACAAGCCCAACCACCAGAATCGCCGTTGCAGACAAAACAAATGAGCAAAACTTTTGTTTTCGGTCCATCGCTGATTTACCTCGTTTTTTTGATTACTATTTTTTTATTTTACAAGATAAACCGTTTCATTTGTCGTTTTTTTAGACAAAATGCCGTTTTTGTCGATGAATCATCCTTTTTTTTGTTTTTAAGCAAACGAAAACTCCTGCGTCGCCATGCATGTGTTTATTCGTGGCCTTTTATTGGCAAGGAGCGAAACATTAAAATATAAATTAACAAGCATTAAATTGCTTTTTAGACTTTTATATCAGTGTTTTTATGCACTTTGTTGCACATTAAATCTAATAAATATATAATGTCCTTGGGTGATCTTATGAAAATCTATGGCATGGAAAACAATACCGTCTTATTAAAAGAAATCGGGCTTCGGATTAAAGCCAAACGGATTGCGATGAATATGACGCAAGCGGATTTAGCACTCGAATCCGGCGCTTCGCTACGCACAATCGCGATGGTGGAGAGCGGAAGCAATATCTCTTTAAACCATCTCATCTCGATTTTGCGGGCTTTAAGAATTGCCGCAAACTTGGATCTTCTCATTCCGGAAACCAAAACCAATCCCGTTGAAATATTGGATTTTGGTAAAGAACGGCAAAGGGCTTCCCGAAAAAGAAGAAGCAAGACGTCAACTTGGAAATGGGGCGATGAAAAATGATTGCGGCCGAAGTGAAATTATGGGGCACCCGCATTGGAGCGGTATCCTTGGATGAACAATCCCCCTACTGCTTTTTTAAATATGATCCTGATTTTCTCAAAAGCGGAATCAGTCCGTCACCGATCATGATGCCTTTGACCGATGAAGTCTTTCAATTCAAAACACTCCCCAACGAGGCGTTCCATGGATTGCCCGGGCTTTTGGCCGATGTCTTACCCGATCGTTTCGGAAACGCGCTCATCAACGCTTGGCTAGTCAAAGAAGGACGGTCTCCCGAATCTTTTAACGTGATTGAACGATTATGCTATGTGGGCAAACGAGGAATGGGAGCCTTAGAGATTTACCCCGAAAAAAACCGGTTATTCAATCGGGTGGAAGAGATTGACGTCGATCGTTTGGTCGAGTTATGCAATGAAATACTGAATCAAAAAGAGAAAACCTCTGTTTCTGTCAAAGAGGATATGAACGAATTAATTAAGGTGGGAACTTCCGCCGGCGGAGCACGGGCAAAAGCCATCATTGCCTATAACGAAGAAACGGGTGTGATTAAATCCGGTCAGATTGATGCGGGAAAGGGATTCACTTATTGGTTACTCAAACTCGATGGGGTCGATCAAAAAGAAGAAACCTCCTTTACACGGATTGAATATGCCTACTATCTCATGGCCAAAGAGGCCAAAATCAACATGAGCGAATCGCGCTTACTTTCAAAAAGCGGCCGTTACCACTTTATGACGCGGCGTTTCGACCGAAATGTCCTTCCTGACGGCACAGTTGAGAAGCTTCATATGCAAACCTTGGGAGCTTTGGTTCATGTCGACTATAACGAACCGGGTCTTTTCAGTTATGAAGAAGCCGCCCAAACGATGGCTAAACTCAACGTCAAAAGAAAAGATTTTGAACAGTTTTTCCGTTACATGGTGTTCAATGTCATGGCCCAAAATTGTGATGACCATGTTAAAAACATTTCCTTTTTAATGGATCGACAAGGTCAATGGTCCTTGTCCCCTGCTTATGATCTGACGTATGCTTATAATCCCTTGGGCAAATGGACCTCGATGCATCAAATGAGCATCAACGGAAAAAGAAGCCAAATCATTCGCGATGACCTTTTAAAAGCCGCCGCATCCATGAGGATTAACGAAAACCTTGCTTTAAGCATCATCGATGAGGTGAAACACGCCTTGCTGAAATGGCCTCTATTTGCCAAAGAAGCTTTTCTTGACGAAAAGACCATCCAAGAAAAAGCCAAGACTTTTGCTATATTTTAATGTGCATTAAAGTGCTTATATTTTCTTATTTATCTGTTTAAACAGTATTTAAATGCACTTTAATATTGCTGTGATGATAAACCAAAATCAATAAAAGTAAAAACTCATGCGTCGCCTCATGCAGGAGTTTTTTTGTGGGATGGACTTATTTTCGAATCACGAATTGGTTGTTGGCGACGTCCACTACATAGGAGGATTTGGTATCGACTTGTCCGCTGATGATGGCGCGGCCCAATAAGGTCTCGACTTCTTTTTGGATGAAGCGTT
>CAZKHP010000167.1:0-2420 GCA_964552695.1 uncultured Staphylococcaceae bacterium
GAAGAAAACTCCAAGAAAGAAACGCGCATGAAGGAACTCGAAGAGTTCATCGCCCGCTTCTCCGCCAATGCCTCCAAGAGCAAACAAGCGACTTCGCGCAAAAAAGAACTTGAAAAAATCACACTGGACGATTTAAAACCGTCGTCCCGCCGTTATCCGTTTATCGACTTCAAATATGAAAAAGAACTCGGCAATGATGTCTTATTTGTGGAACATCTCAGCAAAAAAGGCTTTTTCAATGATTTAAGCTTTACCTTATCCCGCGGTGACAAAGTGGCTTTCATCAGCCCCAACAGTTTGGTCACCACACGTCTGTTTGATATTCTTTTAGGACTGGATAACGCCGATGAAGGAACCGTCAAATTCGGAATCACCGTGACGCCGACCTATTTACCCGCCGACAATACCCAATTCTTCAAAGGCAAAGAAAATCTCATCGACTGGCTTCGTCCCTATTCCAAAGACCAACACGAATCCTACCTTCGCGGATGGCTCGGACGGATGCTTTTCAGTGGTGAAGAAGCGCTCAAACAAGTCAACGTCCTCTCCGGCGGCGAAAAGGTGCGGTGCATGATGGCCCGCATGATGCTCACGGCAGGAAACGTCTTGCTCATGGATGAGCCGACCAACCATTTAGACCTTGAATCCATTACCGCGCTCAACAAAGGCCTCATCGCCTACAAAGGCGTTTTACTCTTTACCAGCCACGACCACGAATTGATGTCTACCGTGGCCAACCGTATCATCTACATCGACTCCGACAAAGTCATCGACAAAAAGATGAACTACGAAGAGTTCTTGGATGCCTACGATTTAAGCAACATTCAAAATTAATAGACGATCGTCGCCAAACGACCGATATAAAGTTTATAAATATTGTCGGCGACTTCTTCGACCGAGATTTTTTCGGTGTCGATCACAAAGTCGGTCCGGCCGACATGATTATACGAAAAATCGACCCGGTCGGTTTCCAACCGCTTGGCAATCGCTTCGGGATGATCCCCGCGGAGCAACATGCGTTTTTCCCGCGTGGGTTCGGCAGCATTCAAAAAGAACGTCACGATCCGGGGATCGCCTAAAGCCACAAAGGCGTGAAGGCCGTTGGGATCGACGACGAGCACTTTATTGTCTTCGATTTCTTTGCGGCTGGTGCCGTAAAAGTTTCCGTTGTATTCGGTGGTTTCGACAAAGTAGTTTTCGCTTTTGAGTTTTAAAAAGTTTTCGACGGTGACGAAATGATAATCAACACCATCCACTTCTTTTTCACGCATGGGACGTGTGGTGTGGGTGATGATTTTGGTGAGACCATATTTGTTTTTTAACGTGCGGGCAACTTCGGTTTTCCCGCTGGCAGAGGCTCCGACAAGAACGATCATATGTATCCTCGCTGATAATCACTGTTTATTATAACCCAAGGTTGGCTTTTTTATCCTACTAAAAATTCAAAACAGTGTGAACAAAAAAAGATTGAAAACGGTTTATTGCATTTGGGAGGGACAAAGTTCGAAATGCTTAGGGTATTATTCTGTGAGGCGTTTCGAAGAGGACGCTTCCACACATAAGAAAGGTCATAGTTATGGAAACCACTGTAGTCAAAGAGAGAAGAGATTATTCCGAATTCAAGAAACTCGACAAACGGGTTCGAGAGATCGCTTACCGTTATCGGTACGCGAAGTCGAAAATGCAAGCCTATGAACAAAGTCTCAAGAAAGATGTTTATATGTTTCGCGAAGCCAGCGAACCGAGCAAAGAAATCCGACGCTACGAAAAAGTCCTGTTCGCCGTCGAGAACGCCGTCCGTTTCTTAGAACCGGAACACCAACAAGTGATCAACAAAGATTATCTGCTTGCCGAAGAAGATTTTTGGTGGATTCACTGTTATTCACGGAGCACCTATTATCGGATCAAGCGCAAAGCCATGTCCGAGTTTCTGTCTTTCTTTGATTGATTGACATTATGATGAAGGCAACTTACTTTCTCCTCATTTTGATGGCGCTCTGCGCCTCGAAGCCGGTCATCGTTGACCCACAGACACGCTACTTCGGCGATGTCGCCATCGTCCCTTATGAGGTTGGGCAGTCGGTTTCCTTCTCATATTCGTATCACTCCTTCCAAAACGAAAATGTGGCGATCAATATCACGATCACCTGCGGTTCTTACAGCAATGTGCGATTTTATTCGCGCCCATCCGCCCTTGTTTATAAAGACCTGACCGATTCCGCTGTCATTAGCGGAGGATTTCTTGGCGCCGCCAGCGCCGTTATAAAATTAACGGCAACCGGCTCGGGATTTACCTCCAGCAAGACGCTCAATCTATCCGCCAAATCGCATGCGCTGATTGAGCCCACGGCGTTGATGGATGGTACTTATGTCGCCACGGGAAAGGTGGCCGCACTTTCCAATGAAGGCGGCTTAACCTA
>CAZKHP010000168.1:0-2419 GCA_964552695.1 uncultured Staphylococcaceae bacterium
ATGCCGATCTCGTTCACCGAATTCACCAAGCCTTGAAAGCAAACTACATCATGGCGCGTGATGTCGAATACATGGTGGATGCCGAAAAGACCATTCAATTGATTGACCAATTCACGGGCCGTATCCTCAAAGGCCGTGAATACAGTGACGGCTTGCATCAAGCCATTCAAGCCAAAGAAGGCGTTGAGATCAAACAAGAAACGGTCACTTTGGCCACGATTACGTATCAAAACTTCTTCCGCTTGTACAAAAAACTTTCCGGCATGACCGGAACCGCCAAGACCGAAGAAGAGGAATTCCGAAAGATTTACAATATGAAGGTTATCAGTATCCCGACTAACCGCCCGGTTATCCGTGAGGATGCGATTGACTTTGTTTATGCTCACAAAGTGGACAAATTAAACGCCCTGGTCCGGGAAGTAACTGCCCGACATGAAAAAGGTCAACCGATTTTGATTGGTACGCCTTCCGTTGAAGCTTCTGAAGAAGTCAGCCGGCTGTTGACCAAAGCTGGACTTGTTCATGAGGTGTTAAATGCGAAAAACCACGCTCGTGAAGCTGAAATCATCAAACACGCCGGCGAAAAGGGCGTTATCACCTTAGCGACCAACATGGCGGGTCGTGGAACCGATATTAAGATTAATGACGAAGTCAAAGCGCTCGGCGGCTTGTGTGTCTTTGGGACCGAACGTCACGAATCCCGTCGTATTGATAACCAATTGCGTGGCCGTTCCGGCCGGCAAGGTGACCCGGGTTATTCTCGCTTCTATGTCTCGCTCGATGATGAATTAATGCTTCGTTTCGGTAGCGACGCTCTTCGTGCCGCTTTCGAAAAACTAGGCGATGAAGCGATTGAAAATTCGTTGGTCATGAAATCGATTACCTCGGCTCAAAAACGGATTGAAGGACAAAACTTCGATACTCGTAAAAACCTTCTTGATTACGATGATGTGCTTGCCAAACAAAGAGCCATCATTTACAAGAAACGCGACGCCATCCTTTTCGCTCCCGAGATTAATGAATTGGTTCAAGATTTCTTTAACTTAGCCGGCGCATTCTTGGCGCACAAAGCCATTCCGGAAGGCGATAAAAACGGATTCATCGATGGTGAATTGCTGAGAAAGCAACTTGAACCTCGCTTCCTTGAACCTGGGTCCATTAAACCCGCTGCTTACAACGAATCTCCTGTTGATGAAGTCGGGGATGATCTTTCCTATCTCATGTTCAAACGGTATCAAGACCGTCGCAAAGAATGGGGCAGTGAAATTGCCAATAACATTGAACGGCAAATCGCACTCCGTTGCATTGATCATAACTGGACCTCTCACATTGATACGATGGCACACCTTCGCGAAGGCATCCATCTTCGTAGTTATGCCCAAACCAACCCCCTTCAAGACTATGTGAACGAGGGTTATTCGATGTTCCGTGAAATGAATGATACAATTGCGGTGGAAGTCGTTTTGAACTTACTCAACGCAAAAGTCGAAATTAAGAAACCCGAAGCTCCGAAATCAGAAACCGAACCCTCCCCGATTGTTGACACGACGAAATAGGAGGTCCATATGGTCGAACTTTCAGTTTTGAGAAGTCATTTAAGTGAGGTTGCCTCTTTCATCAAGCAACTAGGTGATTCCCTTTGACCTCGATCTGATTAAAAAACAGATTGAAGATTCGGAAGCCAAGATGAACAAAGAGGGTTTTTGGAATGACCAAAAATCCGCTCTTGAAGTCGTTTCTTTCCTTAATTCCAAAAAAGACTTACTGACTCAATTCGAGACGATTAAAAAAGGGTATTCGGACTTACAAGAAATCATCGAGTCCGGAGACGAAAGCCCTGAGCTTTTAGAACTAGCCGAGATTGAACTTTCGACCCTTAGAAAACAAGTACTCGATCTTCGAACTCAAGTACTTTTTGCTGGGGAATTTGATCGTTTGAATGCTGTTATCGATATTCACCCGGGCGCCGGGGGTACCGAGTCTCAAGACTGGGCCAGCATGCTTTATCGGATGTATGTCCGCTGGGCAGAACAACGCAAGTTTAAAATGCAAATCGTTGATTACCAAGACGGAGACGAAGCGGGTTTAAAAAGCGTTACAATGATTATCCGTGGCACCAATGCTTATGGTCTCTTGAAAAGCGAAAAAGGCGTTCATCGCCTTGTTCGTATATCCCCGTTTGATGCCGCCGGAAGAAGGCATACTTCTTTTGCCTCGGTCAACGTCATTCCCGAATTTACGGACGAAATTCAAGTTGAGATTAATGAAAGTGATTTGCGGATTGATACGTTCAGAAGCGGCGGCGCTGGTGGACAAAACGTCAATAAAGTCAGCTCTGCGGTTCGAATAACGCACCTTCCCACTGGGATTGTCACGAGTTCTCAGGTCGAACGGAGTCAACTTCAAAATAAAGCCATTG
>CAZKHP010000169.1:0-2387 GCA_964552695.1 uncultured Staphylococcaceae bacterium
ATTCGCCGTCAATCATTTGCGATTTCGTCATCTTGATACGGTGTGGTTTCATGGTGGGCCTAACTTATTATACTTACATGAAAGTATAATTGAAAGCGAAATCTATCCGCGCAACCGGCGGATGACCTCTTCTTTTCCAAGCAATTTGACGATATTGACGATTTCCACCCCATGCGGAATGCCTGTCAGTTTCAAACGGATTGGCATGTAGAGCGGTTTTCCTTTGACACCCAAGGAAGCTTGCACCGTTTTAAATGCCCCCTTGACGGTTTCGTTTTCAAAATCTTTCATCGATTCCACCTGCTTGGCAAAGGCTTCGATAACAGGAGCGGAGGACGGAAGCGCTAATATTTCCAAAGACTCGGGGTCGTTGACTTCAAGCGGCGTAAATAAGGGTTTCGCCAAATCAATGATTTCCGCGCCAAAACGCATTTGTTCTTTGAAAAGATTGCCCAAGAATAAAACCCAGGCGTCATCCCTTTGCGAAATGTCCGTCAAACGGGCAATAAACGGTTTGATGAATTTCAAGAAAGCGGCATCATCCAATTGACGGATGTAATGGTTATTCATCCACATCATCTTGTTGGGATCAAACATCGAGGGCGAGGCTGACATCCGTTTTTCTTCAAACGCCGCAATCGCAGCAGGCATCGTGAAAAATTCTTGGTTATCCGAAGGTGTCCACCCCAATAAAAGGATGAAATTGAAAATGGCTTCAGGCAAGAAACCAAGTTCTCGGTATTGCGACATAAATTGAAGAATGTCGTGGTCACGTTTGGACAATTTTTTACCGTGCTCGTTCACGATAATGGTCATATGTCCGAAGCGGGGAATATCCCAACCGAAATACTCGTAGAGTTGAATTTGTTTGGGAGTGTTGGAAAGGTGTTCTTCGCCACGGAAGACGTGCGTGATTTCCATCAAATGGTCATCAATGACCACCGCGAAATTGTAAGTCGGGATGCCATTGCTCTTCACAATGACCCAGTCACCGATGTCATCGTTATTGAAACGCACCGGGCCACGGACCAAATCGTCGAAGGAGATTTCGTGATGGTCTTGGATGCGGAGGCGTAAACAGGGTTTTCTGCCTTCGGCGATATACTTAGCTTTTTGTTCGGCGCTTAAATGCAAGCAATGACGATCGTATTGAGGAGCGGCGATGCCACTGGCCATCTGTGCATCGCGGCTGGCTTGGAGTTCGTCTTCGGAACAATAACATTCATAAGCGTAGCCCTTTTCAAGAAGCCATTGGGCATATTGATGATAGGTATCCAAACGTTCGGTTTGACGGTAAGGCGCGTACTTTGGATTGGGTTTTGCAGGGGATTCGTCGGGAAGAATGCCTAACCAAATCAAATCATTGAGTTGACTTTCTTCACCACCGGCGACATTGCGTTCGATGTCGGTATCTTCCACGCGGAACACGAAGGTTCCGCCATGATGTTTGGCAAACAAGTAATTAAAAAGGGCCGAACGAGCTCCACCGATATGCAAAAAGCCGGTGGGACTTGGCGCGTAACGGACACGAATGGGTTTTTCCATAGTTAATCAACCTTTCTAAGCAAAATAATGGCATCGGCTTCAGCCGCTTCGCCGCGGCCGATGGCATCGAGGCCTTCATTGGTACAAGCCTTGATCGACACTTCTTTCAAGGTTACTTCCAAAAGCGTTGCAAGACGTTGTTGAATACTCGAAATATAGGGGGCAATCTTGGGTTTTTCAAGGACAATGGTGACATCGACATTGCCAACCGCATAGCCTTCTTTTTTCATCAACTCCACCGCTTTGCTCAATAAGAGCGACGAATCAATATCTTTGTAACGGGCATCACTGTCCGGAAAATGAGTTCCTAAATCTCCCAACGCCAAAGCACCCAGCAAAGCTTCGGTGACGGCATGGAGCACGACGTCCGCGTCGCTATGGCCGAGCAGACCTTTTTCAAAAGGAATCTCAACCCCACCCAAAATGAGTTTGCGATTAACAACGAGACGATGGATATCTTTGGCAAATCCGATGCGGTTCATAGGTCCCCCTAGACGTTGAAACGGAAGAACATGATATCCCCTTCTTGAGGAGCATAATCTTTGCCTTCAACGCGCATTTTACCGGCCTCGCGAACTGCGAGTTCGGTGCGGTATTTAACGATGTCGTCATACGTGTAAACTTCGGCTTTAATGAAGCCTCGCTCAAAATCGCTGTGAATCACGCCGGCGCATTGCGGAGCAAGGTATCCTTTTGGGAACGTCCATGCACGGCATTCATCGGCGCCGCAAGTGAAAAAGGTGCTGAGATTAAGTAACCGAAAGGCCGCTTTGACAACTTTATCAAGTCCGGATTCGGTCGCGCCAAGGGCGGCTAGAAATTCTTTCTTTTCTTCTTTGGGT
>CAZKHP010000170.1:0-2375 GCA_964552695.1 uncultured Staphylococcaceae bacterium
TTGAAAAACAACAGCGGGCCAAAGGCATTGACGGTGGTCTGAAAATGGTGAAGTTCACCGACGCCATGACAAGCGAATTCTTTATTCCCAAAGAACTTGGATGTCTGGATTTGGGTGTGACCTACGATGACATCGATGCCGCCATCAAAGAATCCGTGGAATTATCCTTGGAGGCTCTTGATAAACCTACGGAACTGGTAGCAATGAAAGGTGAATAAAAAAAGACGGTGACCGAAGTCGCCGTCTTTTCGTTTACTTCAAGGCGTATTCGATTTCTTCGAGTTCTTCCGGTGCGAATTCGAGATGATCGAGAGTTTTGAGGTTTTCGTAGAGTTGATTGAGGGTCCGTACGCCGATCAGCGTGGAGGTCATGCGCGGATCACGGACGACCCAAGCGAGCGCCATTTGGGCAATGCTTTGTCCACGGCTTTTGGCAATCACATCCAGCTTCTTTAACGAAGACACGACGTCATCGGTGACATCGGCCGGGGTTAAGAAGTGAAGAAACTTGTTTTTGGCCCGCGAATCATCGGGAATGCCGTCAATGTACTTGTTGGTCAACAAGCCTTGTTCGAGGGCGCTGAAACAAATTGTTCCGCGATGGAGCAAGTCGTATTGCGTGTTCAACAAACCATCGTATTCGGTCCAGCGGTTGAGCATCGAATAGCTCTGTTGGGTAATCACATAGGGGACATTGAGTTGTTCGAGAATGGCATGGGCTCTTTTCAAATCGGCGGAACCATAGTTGGATAAGCCCACATAAAGGGCCTTTCCGCTACGGACGATATCCCGCAAAGCAAGCATCGTTTCGCGTAAATCGGTATCGGGGTCAAAACGGTGGTGGTAGAAAATATCAACATACGGAATACCTAAGTTCTTCAGCGATTGGTCCAAAGAGGCCATCAGGTATTTTCGGGATCCGCCATCGCCATAGGGACCGTCCCAGCACCAATAACCGGCTTTGGTCGAAATGATGAGTTCGTTGCGATACTCGATCAATCCTTCTTTGAGGACTTTTCCCAGCGTCCGCTCGGCGCTTCCGGGAGGAGGTCCATAGTTATTGGCTAAGTCGAAGTGGGTGATGCCGTGATTAAAAGCTTCGAGAATGATCGATTTGCATGTCTCGTAGTCGTTGACTTCGCCGAAGTTATACCATAAACCCAGCGAAAGAATCGGCAGCTTTAACCCGGAAGTCCCACATCGTCGGTAAATCATTTTTTCATATCGATTCGGTTTGATTTCCATAGGATCACACTCCTACTTTTATTTTACGGGGCTTTCATCCTATTTCATACAACTATTCGAAAAAAGGGGATGGGCTCTAATTGAAATACTCTTCAAAAACAAAACAGTTCATTTAAGAATTATTGGTCAAAACCAATCAATTGGTGTTAAAGTTACTCATAAAGAGGTACTGTTGACGAAGACGTCAACGGAACCGCTTGACATACTCGTCTATGGTAAAAAATATACGTTAAAACAAACGCTCACCATCAAGAGGTAGAACATGTTTATTTTGACTCACGTTGGCTACAACCGGATCAACATCGTTCCCCACGGGAACCGCTTTTTGATTGGTAACGGCCACCTGGGCTATCGGGGTACTTTGGAAGAATACCAAGCCTCCGAAAGCGTCGCTCTCAACATTGTCGGTGCCTATGACCGAATGGGAGAGAAGTGGCGCGAATCGCTCAACGCTCCCAATCCCTTTTTCGTCACCCTGACGGTCAATAACGAATATTGCGATACCTTGAAAAAATCCCCGAAGAATCATATTCAACGGTTGGATTTGAAACACGGCTTGTTTGAACGTGAAACGACGTTTAAAAATGCTCTTATCCGCAGTCAACGCTTTGTCGACAAAAACCATGTCGAGAATTTGGCGATGAAGTATGAGTTTACCGCTTTAATATCGGGTCAAGCCACCTTACGGGTGGGCATCGACCATGATGTGTGGGACACCAACGGTCCGCATCTGCATGAAACTAAAGTCTACATGGATAAAGCCATCTCGTATGTAGGAGTGACCAACGAAAACCAATATTTGGCGGTCTCCGCGATTATTCAAACGGATTTCACCGATCACCCGATCATTGAACGTAAAGAAGGCAAACTTCTTAAGAAGTTCTCCTTGAATGTCATTGCCGGGCAAACCTATACCGCCACCATCTTTGCCGATGTCCGCTTTGGAAACAGCTCTCACGTCTTCGAAGAATCCGAAAAAGGTGTGTTGGACTATGCCTCCAAGAGTTATCAAAAACGTCTTGCCGAGCATAAGAAAACATGGAACGGTTTATGGAAGATTGCCGACGTCAAACTCAAAGGCGATAAAGACGCCGACTTTGCTTTACGCTATAGCATCTATCACTTGTTGA
>CAZKHP010000171.1:0-2355 GCA_964552695.1 uncultured Staphylococcaceae bacterium
CCGTATCTCATCCAAGCCAACTACCGGGCAGGTTACTTTACCCACTATGCCGGTGAAGGAACCATCAAATCAGCAAAGATTTCCTATGAAGGTGAAGAGGTGGACTTAGCGCTTTGCCGCACCAAAGGTCATTTCTCACAACTCGGAAAGGCAAGAATTTTGACTCTTGATCCGGTTGAAATCGTGTTCAAAAACCTCACCGTAAAAATAGGGTCAAAACTGTCATTCGAGGAAGGTTCATCCGCTATCAAAATTGAACGCGAAATATTGTCCATTTCCGACCCCAAAAAGAGTGTCGAAATCAATGAGTACATGACAGGGGCTTATGGAACCACCGAATACTCCGAAAATATGAAAGGCATTAAGCTCTCAGTTATTGACGAAAAAGAACACACCCTTTCCTATAACTATAAGTGCCGTGAAATCCTCCGCCCAGACGCTCTTGAAGTGGTGGCAAAAGTTCCCCAAGTCGAGACGCTGGTGAAGATGTATTCTACCGGCAAGACAATCGGCTATGTCCGTGAAGGTTATGCCTTCTCGCCGATGTACACCCTTGGCCTTAAGAAATCTTTAAAAGAAAAGGAGGCATTTGTTACATGGCTCAAGCTCGAAAAGGTAAGCTGAATTTTAGATGTCCGAGTTGCTTTATCCGCGACATCGATATCGACATGTTCTTTGATAAAGACAAGAAAGAATATTACTGCCTCCGATGCAACTTCAAAGGCACCGAAGAAGAGGTCTTAAAACTCAACGAAATGGCGCGTTTCCGTTATAAACGCATGGATGAACGCATTACGAAGTTTGCCGATGACGTCGACGACAAGAAAAAATAAAAGGGGATTTGCAATGGATTTCCAAAAAGCTGTATTGGCCGTCACCAATCAAAAAAGCCTGATGCTGAATCGCTTTTCGTTCCATTCAGTGGAAGAAAAGGGCCGTTTTGATTATGTCACCAACATTGATTTGGAAATTCAAAAAAACGTGCAAAAAGCCCTCGAAGCCGATTACCCAGGCATTGGTTTCTGGAGTGAAGAAGGCTCGCGGCCAGTGGCCAAATCGACTTTTTGGCTCCTCGATCCGATCGATGGGACCACGAACTTCATTCATGACTATAAGTGCTCCGCAATCTCGCTTGCTTTAGTGGAAAACGGCATGGTTCGATTCGGGTGTATCTATAACCCTTACGCCAATGAACTTTTTGTGGCTGAAGCCGGTAAAGGTGCCACCCTCAACGGTCAATCGATTTCGGTGTCTAAAAACGGAATGGAAAAAGCCATCATCGCCTTCGGAACGAACCCTTACGATAAGTATCTGTTCCCCACGGTAGCCGAAGCCTTAAAAAGTATCTTCCCCGATGTCCAAGATATTCGACGTTCCGGCAGTGCTGCGATTGATCTATCCAATGTCGCTTGCGGCCGTACAGAAGGCTTCTTTGAATTGATCCTTAGACCTTGGGATTTCGCCGCCGGATTTTTACTGGTGAAAGAGGCCGGTGGAAAGGTCACGACCTGCAGCGGTTCTGCTCCTCGATTTGACCTTCCGATTTCCCTGCTTGCAACGAATGCAAAAACACACCCCTATTTATTAGCCAAAATTCAGGAGGTTTTCCATGAGTGAAATTTTAAAAGGAATGGATATCTCTTCACTGACCGAAGTGGAAGCTTTGGGCGGAACGTTTTTTGTTAACGGAAAACCCCAGGATCTTTTCGACATTTTGAAAAGCCATGGCGTCAACACCATCCGCCTTCGCCTATGGAATGATCCCTTCGGCAAAAACCACGAGTCCTACCTTGGTGGCTTTTGCGATTTGGATAGCATCCTCAAACTCGCCCATCGTGCAAAATTGCACTCCATGTCCATTTTGCTCGATTTTCACTACTCGGACTTCTGGGCGGACCCTGGAAAACAATTCAAGCCAAAGGCTTGGAGGAAAATCGGGGGTCTAGAACTCGAAAAACGCGTCCTCGATTACACCCAATCCGTCCTCGAACGCTTTAAAAACGAGGGTGTCTTGCCGGAATTCGTCCAAATCGGAAACGAAATCACCAATGGAATGTTATGGCCCGATGGCAAGCTCGAAGTCAATCCCAAAGGCGGTCCGCGCTTAGGCTATGAGAGGCTTGCACGCTTACTTCGTGCGGGCATCCAAGGTGTGAAAAACGTCAGTCCCATCACGAAAATCGTGCTTCATCTCGAACGAAGCGGCGATAACGCTGTCTATCACGAGTGGTTGGATGAAGTCCTTCTTAAAGAAAAGGTGGATTTCGATATCTTAGGTGTCAGTTATTACGTTTATTGGCATGGTTCCTTTGACTCTTTTAAAAAGAACATGCGCGATATCCTTAAAACTTATAA
>CAZKHP010000172.1:0-2352 GCA_964552695.1 uncultured Staphylococcaceae bacterium
ACTCCATTGCATCGGTGGCATCATCATCACCGCCTCGCATAACCCGAAAGAATACAACGGCTACAAAGTTTACGACGAAAACGGGTGCCAACTGGTCCCCGAAAAAATCGATCGTTTAGTGGCCATTATCGCCGGTTTACCCAACGAATTGGCGGTCGAAATCCGGCCTCGTCAGGTCCAAGGCAAGACCGTTGTTTTGGATTCGTCCATCGATGATGAATACATCGTCTTAGTGGAATCTACTCAAGTCAATCCCACCCTGAAAAAAGACGATTTCAAGATTGTCTTTTCGCCCCAACACGGAACCTCGTACCAAATCGAGATGCGTCTTTTTAAAGACACCGGATATCATGTGTTCCCGGTGACCACGCAATGCGATCCGGATCCCGATTTTAAAGGCACACTGTCCCCTAATCCGGAAGATCCCAGAGCCTATATCGAAGCCATCGCTTTGGCCAAAAAAGAACATGCTCATATCATCGTCATGAATGACCCCGATGCCGACCGTGTCGGCGTGGCTTATTTGTCCTCCAAAGGCACCTACGAAATCTTTACCGGAAATCAATCTGGAGCGCTTCTGGTGGATTATCTTTTATCGGAACGGAAACGTCAAGGACTGCTTTCCAAAAACGGCGCTTTCTACGATACCATCGTCACTTCTTCGCTGGGACGCACGATCGCCCAATCCTTTGGTTTGAAGACGCAATCGTTCCTCACGGGCTTTAAATTCATCGGCGATCAAATTGCTAAAAACGAAGCCATGCCCAACGGTCCACATTTTGAATTTGGTTACGAAGAAAGCTATGGTTGTTTGGCGGCTCCTTTTGCCCGCGATAAAGATGGCTTACAAGCGCTGCTTCTTTATTGCGAAATGGGCTTATTCCATTTTTTGAAAAATGAACCGCTCGATGTGGCTTACGACCATCTTCAAGAGCGTTTCGGATTCCATCAAGATACCCTATTTTCCATCGAATTCAAGGGGCCTCAAGGCGCTGCCACGATGTCGGCATTGATGACCGCCTTAAGAGAACACCCACTGAAGCAAATCGGCGGCTTTTCAGTGACACGGATGGAAGACTACTTGAAAGGCCTTGCCTATGAAAACGGGAAAACTTTCCCCATTGATTTACCGTCCTCGGATGTCATTAAAGTTTTCTTGTCCGATGGCTCCTCAATCGCGGTTCGTCCCAGTGGCACCGAACCCAAGTGCAAGTTCTATTACGGGGCGGTCGGAAAAACGAAAGCGGAAGTGCAGGGAAAACCTTCCATCTTCCACGCTGAACTCGGCAAACTCTACGGCTTCAATCACTGAATGAAGAAAGCGGGCAACCGCTTTTTTTATTAAAAAGTTTTCATATATGAAAAGGTCAAAGTCTCAAAGTCTGATTCCTTGAAAGGGGCTTTACGTTTGCTATAATCAAAAAAGAATAAAGGAGCATTTATGATTCAATTAACCAAAAAGACGCTTGTGCTTCCCAATGGCGAAACATTGGCCTATGTCGAACACGGAAAAGGCAAACAAGTCCTCTTCCTGATCCACGGCAATATGTCCTCCAGTCTTCATTATTTACCTTTGATCGAACGCCTCGGAGATGATTTCCGAATCATCGCCCCCGATATGCGCGGTTTCGGCGATTCTTCTTACCATCATCGTTTTGACAGCCTTCACGAATTGGCTGAAGACCTATATCAATTCGTGACGCTTCTCCATTTGAAGAATATGATCGTGGCCGGTTGGTCGACCGGCGGGGGCGTGGCGCTTTCGTTAGCCTCCCGCCATCCCGAACTCGTCAAGAAAATCGTCCTCATTGAATCGATGTCTTATCGCGGTTATCCGATTTTCACCAAAGATGCCGCCGGAAAGCCGGTTCTTGGTTCGGTCTATAAAACCAAAGACGATATGGCCAAAGATCCGATTCAAGTCGCTCCTGCGGTGGCGGCCATGGACACCAAAAACTTCCCGTTCATGAGCTGGCTCTGGGATATTTCGATTTACTCCAACAAGAAACCGACGCCCGAACAAAATAAATTGTTCATCGATGAAACTCTCAAGCAACGGAACCTCGTCGATATTGACTGGTCCATCGCTTCCTTCAACATGGGAACGGGCTCCAACCTGTATACCATCGGCGATGAATCCATTAAGAAAGTGGTCGCTCCTGTCCTTAGCGTCTGGGGCAAGAAAGACTATGTCGTCTTAGAATACATGGTCAAAGAAACCGTCGCGGCATTAGGCGACAAAGCTCATCTGGTCACCTTCGACACGTCCGGCCATTCTCCATTGGTCGACGAACCGGATGCCCTGGCAAAAGCCATTAAAGAATTTGCCCAATAAGAAAAAAGCTCGCTTCG
>CAZKHP010000173.1:0-2346 GCA_964552695.1 uncultured Staphylococcaceae bacterium
GATATCATCGGAGGCAACGGGACTTACATCATTGCCGATGGTCAGACCATCCAAGACGAACACTTGGAAAACCACCTCGCGGAAGAACTCTTCGATTTCGTCGAAAAGAACTTCAAAATCCGCGCGTGGATGCTGCAAAGCCGGGAGAAGGGTTTATGTCTGTATGTGGGGGATATCTCCTACATCAAGAAAAAAATGTACCAACTCTATTATGCCTGGCAAGGGGTCTACAAAGAACCCTATCTGTTCGGAAATCCGCTGTTCCTCGAACAACTCAAATCCGCCCAACTCTACAAACTCATGATGTATTTCGGTTTTCACAAAGACGCTCCCGAAAACGCCAAGAAAACCAATGCCTATATCCGCGAACATTACCCTTCGGTGGAATCGTCGTGGATCCGGCAATTCATCGAGATTACTCCGCTCGGCTGCAACAAAGGCGAAGGCTTGAAAAAGTACTGCCAAATCAAAGGTTTCAGCCCGAACGAAGTCCACGTGGTCGGCGACTCAGGCAATGACATTGCCATGTTCAAGAGCTTTAAAAACAGCTATTGCATGGACCATGCTTCGCCTGCGGTCAAAAAGTATGCCAATCACATCATCTCGCGCTTCCCGGAACTCGAACGTTATCTACCCAAAGAAAAGGAATAATCTGTTTATGAACCAAGTCTCTCAACACATCCTCTCGATCTATCACTTCTCGGTCTTACTCCGCGACACCTTGGAGTACACGCTCGTCAAAGACACTTACAACATGAACGCCTACGAGCAACGCAAAAAAGCGCTCAAAATGACGCTCGAAGAAAAATCCCCACTTCGCAATTTTATCGATACCAACGGGGATACCGGAAAGAACATCGAAACCAAAATCCGGGAGTTCATCGAAGATGTTTATGATGACAATTCGACGATTTTGAAGCCTTCCACGGATGGCCTTCGCGTTGATCATGCGCAACACATCAAAGTCTACGATTACGTGGTCGGGCTCCATGAAACGATGAGTGATATCGTCCGCGGTTATTTAAAGTATGCCAAAGACAATCAACAGCTCGAAGATGACGTGGTCCGCGTCGTCGCGGATGATGAACGTCTTTACCGTTCGTTGGTGTTCATGACCGTCATGACGGATGTCGATAAAACCTTCTTGGAATTCAACAAAGCGATGCGCGAAACCAAAGGCCAACCGAGTCCCCAATCCAACTACATCATCGGCGATCTCAAAAAGTTGATCGGCTTCTTGAATTTCCAAAAACAACATAGCCTCGTCCGCGATACACCGTTCAACGACATGGTGGATGCTTCCTTTAAGGTGCTCGAATACATCGAAGGCAAACGTGAACTTCCCACCCGTGCGTTAAGCGAAGAAGAAAAAGCGACCTATAAAGGTAAATTGACCGCTGACGGAAAACGCTACCTGACGTTCCCGGAAATCTTCAAAGAAAACCGCGAAATCATCAACAAAGTGGTGGCTTCCAGCGAAGAAACCTGGCGGAAAGCCTACACGCCCATCATCAATGCTTTGATGGCGTCGACCGCAGCCCATAAAGCCGAAGACGGCAAAGAACCTTCCGGAAACGCTTAGTTGCTTCAAAAAATGAAGCATTGATTAAGCATTCCGCGAGTGATAAAATGGAAAACGCGACAAGGAGATTATTTATGAAAAAAAGAAAAATTTCGAAGGCTGAAAAGACCTTCTACGCCATTGCCTTAGGGTTCATCGTCATCGGTTTGGTGCTTGCCATCTTCGGTATCATCGGTGACCACCTCAACGTTCCTGCCGCCGACAATTGGATCATCAGCGTCGAAGATGCCTTGATGACCGGTCTCAAGATTCCCTTTGACCTTCGCGTTTGGGGAACCATCTTCCTTTTCGTGGGAGTGACCATCGGTTTGATTGATTTATTAAAGTACGCCAAGAAGGAAGACGTCGAGGCTGATAAAGCCCTCCGTCGTGCGCAACGTCTCGGCCAATAAGGACCTCCGGGTCCTTTTTTTGTAAGCATTTTTTTATTGCGCTCGCGGGCGTGTGTGCTATAATCCCCTCATAAAGAAAGAGGTGGGGTATCATGGAAAACGAAAAGAAATCCGGCAAATACGTCATTCGTTTCATTGACAACACATCCGAAGAGGATTTGGAAGAATTGCTCCAATTATCCATCGAATGGGATCCTCGCGTGCGCCTCAAACAAACGCTGCATCGCCTCTACGGAAAGAAAGCCAAGAAAAACTAAAAGGACTGCCGAAACAGTCCTTTTTCTTTCGATGGCGGAGAAAGAGGGATTTGAACCCTCGCGCCCGGTTAAGAGCCTACGAGCTTTCCAAGCCCGCCCCTTCAGCCACTTGGGT
>CAZKHP010000174.1:0-2342 GCA_964552695.1 uncultured Staphylococcaceae bacterium
ATTTTTGAAATCGCTCACGAACATAACGGGATTTTTACTTTTGAAATGCTGAAAAAAGAAAGCATTCCCGGAACATACATAACTCAACTAATTAAAAAGGAACAAATATACAAAATTGCGCCCGGGGTTTATGTTCTTCTTGATGCCGACCCAGATGAGATGTACTTTTTTCAGTTGCGCTATCCAAGGTCGGTCTTTTCCTTCCACACCGCTTTGGTGCTTCATGGTTTGAGTGATGTCCGCCCTGAAACATACGAGATTACGCTACCGAAAGGATACAACCCTTATCGTCTAAAAGGACAACCTGTTATTCCTCATTTTTCGGCATCCCACTTTTTCGACCTTGGTAAAACGGAAGTAAAAACGATCTACGGGAATACTGTGACAGTTTATGATGCCGAACGAACGCTTTGCGACATTTTGCGGAACCGAAAAACACTGGATGATGAAATGATAGGAAAGGCTTTTCGCCTATATCAAACAAAAACGAATCGGGATTACCCCAAACTTAGAGAGTATGCCAAAAGGTTTCGTATCAGTTCCGAAATTGATCAAATCCTGGAGGTCCTCTCATGAATAAAACAGCCGCTGTTGCAAAAATTAAAAATTTTTCTACGAAAAACGGAGTTTCCGTCAATATTCTTCTAACAAACTATTTTTACGAGGCATTTTTACAAAGAGTCTCGAGAAGTTCTTTTCAAAAGAACCTGATTTTTAAAGGTGGCTTCCTGCTTTCTTATTTGGTCGGGGTTCAAAACCGAAGCACAATCGATATTGATTTTTCCTTGCGCGGCCACACCATGGAATGGGCAACAATTGAAACTATTTTATTGGAGCTTCTATCCATTGATATCGGAGATGAAGTGACCTTTGAAATCTCAACCCATGAAGCCATAAGGCCGGAGGATTTTTATGGCGGATTTTCCATCAATCTCATTGGGCATCTTGAAAACATTCGTGTTCCTTTTGTGGTAGATATCGCAACCGGCGATCCGATTATCCCCGGAATATCAACGGTGTCGTATCATCCGATGCTGGTTTCGGAAAGTTTCCTGCTGTTAGCCTACCCAATGGAAACTATACTTTCCGAAAAATTGCATACGATTTTTTTCCGAAAAACGCTCAATAGCCGGAGTAAAGACTTTTATGATGTATATATTCTTTGGGCTCTAAAAAAAGAAACCATTGATTGGAAAGCCGCACGCTTAGCTTTGGACACCACGTTTGAATACCGGCAAACGCCGCTTTCCCTACAGGAAATAGAAGAAACGCTTCTCTCGCTCAAACAAAGCCAGGAGATGCGTTTACGCTGGGAAGCATATTCTAGGAAGCATAGCTTTGCCGCAACGGTATCATGGGATTCTGCTTTAGATTCTGTCAATCAGGTCATTCATATTCTTTTCAAAGAAAAAACGGCATGATTCGTGCCGTTTTGCTCGTGTTATTACCGAAACGGGAAGCCGCCCATGCCGCCTCCGGGCATCTTTCCGCCTTTTTGCATAGCCGCCATCTGCTTCATCATTTCTTTGGATTGTTCCCATTTTTTGATGACTTTATTGACGTCGGCTTGGGTCTTGCCCGAACCTTTGGCAATGCGGACTTTGCGGGAGTTCTTGAGCAAATCTGGATTGGACCTCTCTTCGGGAGTCATCGAGTTGATGATGACTTCAAAACTCTTCATTTCTTTTTCCGCTTGGGCTTGTTGCTCGGGGGTAATCTTGGGCATGCCCGGGATCATCTTGAGAAGGCCACCTAAGGAACCCAGCTTTTGGACTTGTTTCATTTGCGCCAACATATCGTTTAAATCAAACTTCCCGCCCATCATCTTCTGAGCGGTCTTTTTGACTTCTTTTTCGTCGAGGTTTTCTTGCGCTTTTTCAATGAGTGTCAAGACATCGCCCATGCCGAGAATGCGGTCCGCCATCCGTTCGGGATAAAACGGTTCGAGGTCGCTGAGTTTTTCGCCCACGCCGGCCCATTTGATGGGAACGCCGGTGAGGTGACGGATGGATAAGGCGGCACCACCGCGGGCATCGCCATCGAGTTTTGACATGATGGCTCCAGTTAGTTTGAGTTTTTCATTGAAAGCGTTGGCGACGTTGACTGCGTCTTGTCCGCTCATAGCGTCGACCAGAAGCAAGATCTCATCGGGTTTAACCGAATCGGTCATCGCGTTGAGTTCACCCATCAAGATTTCATCGATGTGCAAGCGTCCGGCAGTATCGAGAATAAGAACATCGTAATGTTCGTTATAGACTTTTTCTCTGGCTTTCGAAGCGATGGCGACTGGAGTGGTGGGAAGCGTAAAGACATCGACCCCGATTTGATGGCCGATGGTTTGT
>CAZKHP010000175.1:0-2262 GCA_964552695.1 uncultured Staphylococcaceae bacterium
CGATATCGTCAGCCATCAAAATCGAGTCCCGTTTCTTGTAGATGATATCTCTTTGCTTCGCCAAAACATCATCGTAATCCTTCAGGTTTTTACGGATATCGAAGTTTTTGCCTTCGATTTGTTTCTGAGCGTTGGTGACAGCGTTTGTGAGCATCTTGTTCTCGTAAGAATCCTCTTGTAAGTTCTCGGTGAAGAGTTTGCGGAGGTTCTCAGGAGCGAAACGACGCATTAATTCATCGTCGAAAGAGACGAAGAATCGGCTATAACCTGAATCGCCTTGACGGCCGCTGCGGCCACGGAGCTGGTTATCAATACGACGGGATTCGTGACGTTCAGTGCCAAAAACGCAAAGGCCACCGAGATCTTTGACGCCAGGGCCGAGTTTGATGTCGGTGCCACGGCCAGCCATGTTAGTGGCCAAAGTGACTGCGCCTTTTTCGCCAGCGTGAGAGATGATTTCAGCTTCGCGAAGCTGATTCTTGGCGTTCAAGACCTCGTGCGGAATGCCCGCATCCATCAAAAGCTTTGAAATTTCCTCGTTGGATTCGACTGAGACCGTGCCGATCAAAACGGGCTGGCCTTTCTCGTGTTTTTCTTTGATGGCGGCGACCAAGGCTTTGAGCTTGGCGTCGTGAGTGGCGAAAATGAGATCGTCATCATCGATGCGAACAACCGGGCGGTTGGTCGGGATGCAGATGACCTTCATGTTATAGATGGTCTCGAATTCCTCTTCCTCAGTCTTGGCAGTGCCTGTCATGCCCGAGAGTTTCTTATAGAGACGGAAAAAGTTCTGATAAGTGATGGTCGCCAAAACGACGGTTTCCTGTTTGATTTCCACGCCTTCTTTGGCTTGGATGGCTTGCTGAAGTCCGTCATTGTATTCACGACCCGGCATGATACGACCCGTGAACTGATCAATGAGTTGAATGGCATGGTCTTTATCGACCATATATTCAACATCGCGACTCATGATATAGTTGGCTTTCAAAGCTTGGTGAATCCGGTGGACAAGATCGCTGTTTTCCGGATCGTAGAGATTGCGAATGCCGAACATCCGTTCCGCTTTGTTATTGCCTTCATCGGTTAACGAGCATGCTTTTTCTTTAACGTCCACGGTGAAATCGGTGTCTTTGCGGAGCGATTTCACGAAACGATCAGCCACCTGATATTGCGAAGCGGCAGCCCGGTTCCCGCCGGATATAATGAGCGGGGTTCTCGATTCATCGATGAGAATGGAGTCAGCTTCATCGACGACGGAGAAAGCCAAGCCACGCAAAACACGGCCTTCCAAAGAAGGCGCCATGTTATCACGGAGATAATCGAAGCCAAGTTCGGAGTTGGTGGTGTAAGTAATGTCGCAAGCGTAAGCGGCTTTCTTTTCTTCCGTCGACTCTTTGGCTAAGTTACAACCCACGCTGAGACCAAGGAAACGATAAATTTGACCCATCCACTCAGCATCGCGTTGAGCGAGGTATTCGTTGACGGTGACGACGTGAGCGCCATTACCCGTCAAAGCATTGAGATAAACAGCCATCGTCGCGGTTAAAGTCTTGCCTTCGCCGGTCTTCATTTCAGCCACATCGCCATTGTTGAGAACGAGGGCACCGATGACCTGGACTTTAAACGGCTTTTGTTTTAAGACACGCCAAGCGGCTTCACGGGCGACGGCAAACGCCTCGTACTTGATGCTATCCAAAGCCGTTCCATTAGCCAAAAGATTCTGGAAATATGGGGTTTTGGCTTTTAATTCGTCATCGCTTAAAGCAGCGATCGTCGGTTCCAACGCCAAAACAGAATCCGCCTCTTTGGCGTACTTGTTCAGTTCGCGTTCTTCAAGATGGAAGATTTTTTCAATAAAGTTAGCCACAAGATGCTCCTAAAACTGCGCTTAAAGATAATATCATTCCCCTAGGTGGTAAGCAATGAAAGGCACTCAAAATCGTCGACATTTTCATTTCCCATTTTGACCATTTGGAATGGGGATTTCGTTTTCCAGTGCCTTTTCTGGGGTGTAACCCATGACCAAAATCTCCACTTTTTTGGCCCCTTGTTTTTTTAACAAATGGGCACAGACTTTGGCGGTCGCACCAGTTGTAAACAGATCATCGACGAAAAGAATTTTCAAACCCCGCACCACCACGCCTTCCTTGAAACGGAGATGTTCTCCGATTTTTTGGCGTTCTGCGTAATTATTGTCGGCTTGTTTGACATCATCGATCTTCTCAATCGCCTTCAAAAAGGGGAGGCCAAGGCAAGCAAACA
>CAZKHP010000176.1:0-2259 GCA_964552695.1 uncultured Staphylococcaceae bacterium
TGGGCGAAAGCGACATCGTGGATTTCCGGATCAATCAAGAGGCGAATTGCCGCGTTATTGGCAACAAGACCTCCTCCAAGAAGGATGATATCCGGATGGATTTCGGTTTGGATGAGTTTGAGTAAGAGGTTAAGGTGATCGCCAAATGGCTGAAGGATTGTTTTGGCTAAGGCATCGCCTTCAACGAAGGCTTTGAATAGGTCTTCGATCGACCACGATTCTTTGTACGTCTTTAAAGCTTCGACCAGATTGCGGGCGCTGAGATACGCTTCCGCCACCCCATAGGCATTGGCACCGGCAAGATAACGTCCTTCCGGAACAATTACGCGGTATCCCCATTTGGTTGCGGTCGTCCGATTGAGCTGTCCGTCAAGTAGCGAAGTTCCTCCGACACCGGTTCCAAACGTCAACAGGGTAATGTTTTTAAGAGGTTTTTGCAATCTTTTTTCAGCGTTTAGGTGACAATAAGCATCGTTGTCGACATAAGTCAGACAGTGATACTTTTCTTCCAAGGTTTCTTTGATGTTAAGTCCTGTCCAACCTTTGAGATTGTCCGAGGCATACGTACACGTTCCTGTGATGGCGTTGATATCGCCGGCCGTGGAAATACCAATGCCAGTGACGTCGTCGTTCATCAATTCGTCGATGACCGAGAACAAGGAGGCAAGAATGGCTTCGCGTCCGACATCCCCGTGGGTAGGAGCTTTGGCAAACTGAAGAATCTTTCCGTCTTTGACGCGTCCGCCCTTAATGAAGGTTCCACCGATATCGATGGCCACTTTGGTCGGGTGACTCAGCACGAGTTGAACGTGGGTTTCAAACATGCGTGCCCAAGGTTGTTCAATTTCAATGTCAGCCACTTCGGAAGAAAGATTCGGAAAATGATGCGACATATAGCCTTTCATCGTTAATTCAACCAATGAACTGACCGGACCTTTTTTCGCTCCGGCATTGAAATAATCAAGACCAAGATTGGCGAGGTAATTGTCGCAGACATATTTCCGGGTATAACTCATGTACCCGATGTCTTCAAAGAAGCGATAGAGCAAGAAGTAGCGTTGTTGTTCTTCGTTATGGAAGGCGTCGTAGATGATGGCTTGAGCAATCGTCGTTCCCAAGGTATTCGACGAGGTGTTCCATCCGGCGTAAGAATACAACCGAAGTGCGTCATGGTTTTGGTCAAGACCTTCGAGAAGTTCGGGGTCTCCGCCATTGGGCATCGCCACATCGGCGATAGCGACTTTTTCTTCATTTTGCAAACTTTCATGGATGCGATGGATGAAGTCCGGAAGATTCCGGTCGATGTCATAACATTGATGGTATTCAGGATCGTTCTTATCCAAGAATTTGGAAGCAATGTTAATATAGAGTTTGATGGCGATCTGCCCGCCAAACGACAGCGAGGAACCGCTGGCGTGAATTTGCGAAGTCAAACTGTGGAAGAACGGCCGATCTTCAAACGGAGGAATCTCGTTTTGTCCCTTTTCGTAAGCAAAAACCGGCTCAAAATACATTTTCGTCGCCTTGATGTCTTGAATGGCGCGGGCCAATAAGACGAGGCCGACTTCATCCGCACCGGGGTAAATATCGATGCCGGAAACGCCTTCGCGGTCAATAAATCCGTGGATGCGTTCTTGGTCTTTTTTGGTATATCCGTAAGGCGAAGAATCGTCTTGAGGAATGACCAAGTAATCAATGACGCCCTGTTTCTTCATCAAGATGACTTGTTCGACGATGTTCAAGTTGAGACTACGACGCGATAAATAATCGTCGAGGTTTTCTTTATGAAGCAAGGCCATCGCTTTTTGATAGTCTGCTTCTTCGTCGGGAGTCAAAAAACCGGTTTTATTCTTTTTGTCGGGATAATAACCGGATTTATAAATGTTACTTCCATCATAAGCGTAATAGTCCGGTTCTTCGTCGTCGCTGTTGTAGAAGGGATTGCGCATAATCATCACGAATCCAAAAATCGTCAAAGTCGGATGGATGATTTTTAGATCACGGATGAAATTCAGACGGTCCAAGAGTGTTTTTTCATCAAGGAAGTGCAAACGGCTGGGAATCAATCCGCCATAAACCCATTGATCGATGCTCAAGATCACATGCGAATAATCTTTGATGTTACTAACGAGCCACTCTTTCAGTGCTTCGAAATTGCCCGGATGCTTCTTCGAACCCAATAGGTTCTTTGGCGGAAGCGAAAGCATGTTGCGAGGCACTCCGATATGGAGTGGGTACTCGTAATTGCATGGTCTTTCG
>CAZKHP010000177.1:0-2247 GCA_964552695.1 uncultured Staphylococcaceae bacterium
TCGCCTTCGATCCGTAACGAGTCACGGACACCGGAATCGATGTGATTGATGCCGGTCACCATGGATTCATAGGCAATCGGGAAGACGACCAGGAAGACGATGTAATACGGCGCGTTTGCGAAGCGGAATAAGGCGAGGAAGATCAGCATGACTGCGGCAGTCGGTAACGTTCTTAAGGTGACCATCAACGGCTTGAGGAAATATTGCAGTTTCTTGTAGATGCCGGAGAGGATTCCTAGACTGCTTCCTAAAAGGAAGGAGAAGGCAAATCCAAGCAAAAGCCGCTGGAGCGAGCCCCATAAGTCTTGGTAGACTTCACGGGTGGTCAACATCACTCCAAGGTTGGCAAACGCTGCCCATGGCGTCGGAATCAAAGCAGTATGCGTAATCCAGCTGAGAAACCACCACAATCCGAGCACGAAAAGAATGCCAAGAATGATTAAAAGAATCTTTTGGTATCTTTTCCAGAACGTGGCGAGTTTTCCCATAGCGATCCTTTATAGGTAGAGATCTAAGAAGACATCCGAACTGACCGTAGGTAATCCAATCGAGGTGTAATACGCATTGACGTCGATGCCACCAACGGTTAAACCCAATCCATTGGCACCACCGTCTTGAACGCCGGAAAACACCGTGGCGTTGAAGCCAAAGCGGGCGGCTTGTTCGGAAGGCGTGCCGAATTCGTTCATGGCGTTAACCACGGTATCGGGATCATCGATCGCAGTTTCGATGGCTTCGTCGATGCCGCCTAAGAAGTTTTCAAAACCTTTTGGATGGCTTAGATAGACATCGTTACGGACAAAGATACCGGCTTGCGGAAAGCCGTCTTGACCGGTCTTTTCCATCCATTTTTCTTGGATGTCAGCCACCACTTTGATTTTGCCGTAGGTGGCGGCGTTGGTATTGTTCAATGCGGAATAAAGTGCGGGTTGGGCAATAAAGACATAGTCGACGGGTGTTTGGTCGTATAATCCGGTCGTTAAGACCGTCAACGCATCGGAAACACTGGTGACATAGACCGTATTGTCGACAACATCCGGATAAAGTTGGCGATACACCGTATCGGGGGTGCCGTTTTGGCCAAAGTTGACGATGAGATCGTCGGTCGTGGGCTCGGAACCAACGGGTTTATCGATGCTCACAAGGAAGTAATTACCTTTGGTAATGATACGGGCAAGTTTGTAAGGTGCGGGATATTCGGCATTGGTGATTTGGGCAATGCCTTTAAGTGAATCAAAGACGATGACGTCGTAATTCGAGGTTTGGAATTGGGCCGCCACGTTGGTCGCTGTCGAATTGGTATCCCATTGTTCGGACGCGGCATATTGATAAAACGCTGCGGTCGGAGCGCCCGTGGGTGAAATAATCGAAAAATCGTAGTTGATGTCTTCGCTGCTGGAACTTGAAACGGAAGAACTGTCCGTTCCACCACAGGCAGCAAGCGTTAAAACCGAGAGCGACAATAAAAGCAGGACTTTCTTCATACAGCTCTTAGTCCTTAAGCAATTCTTCGATCGGCTTTCCGATTTGATTCGGAGTTTTCTTTAACTTGAAGTTTTTAAGGATGGTTACGCCGATATCCGCAAAGCTGGTCCGTTCGTCAAGCTTCTTGCCATGTTGGAAACGGGCATTATAGACCAAGAGCGGGACTTTTTCACGGGTATGATCGGTTCCGGTATGGGTCGGATCGTTGCCGTGGTCGGCAGTCACCATGATTAAATCGTCATCATGGAGCACAGAAAGCAACTCTTTGAGTTGAGCATCGAAGGTTTCAATGGCCTTGGCGTATCCGATAGGATCGCGGCGATGGCCATATTCGGAGTCAAACTCGACGAGGTTCACAAAGCATAGACCGGAGAAGTCTTTATCTTTGGCGATGGCCAAGGTTTTGTTCATGCCATCGACATTCGAAATGGTTTTGGTCGTCTCGGTGACACCGGCGCCATTGAAAATATCGGAAATCTTGCCGACACAACTGGTCGTAAAGCCGTTTTCTTTGAGAATATCCATGGTCGTGGTCCCCGTGGGAGATAACGCCAGGTCATGACGGTTCGGGGTCCGCTTGAAGGTCGAAGCATCCGCGCCGATAAACGGACGTGCGATGATCCGCCCGAGCAAATATTCGGGACGGTTGCAGATCTCACGGGCAATTTCACAGCACCGATACAGTTCTTTGACCGGCGTGGTTTCTTCATGAGCGGCGATTTGAAGCACGCTGTCGGCGGACGTATAGACAATCAAGGAATT
>CAZKHP010000178.1:0-2224 GCA_964552695.1 uncultured Staphylococcaceae bacterium
GCCCATTGGGCGTATTGCAGGATTAATTCGGCAAATCCGGTATCGATCACGGGACCATGGGAGACACACACCAGATCGAAGTCGAGTTGGCTGAGACGGGTGAGTCCGGCACGGACATAGCTTTTGAAGGGACTCATGATCGCTTCAAAGTAATATTTACGGGAATCCATGTAGTCTTTCATATTCTTTTGTTTGCTGACAAGCGGTTCTTCGGTGGCATAGTGAGCCCCAAAGAAGTCACAGGTGAAGAGGACTTTGAGTTCGGGGACATAGGTGCACATCGTATCGGGCCAGTGAAGGTTCGGTAAGGGCATGAACATCAAGGTTTTATCGCCTAAGGAAATCTTGTCGCCGTCACGGACGATGATACTTTTGAAGTCGCGGTTGACGATTTCTTTGACTAAGCGCATCGCCATGATCGAACCCACTAAGGTAATGTTGGGGTTGGCGTCCAATAAATCACAGATAGCCCCACTATGATCGGGCTCGGTGTGTTGGACGACGAGGTAGTCGATCTTTTCCACCGGGACGATGGCTTGGAGTTGGCTCATGAAGTCTCCGGCAAATAAACCCTTGGATCCGTCAATGAGAGCGATTTTCTCGCTGCCTTTAAGGACATAGGAGTTATAGGTCGTGCCGAATTTGGTTTCCATGACGATGTCGAAACGGCGCAGGTTCTTGTCGACCGCACCGATGTAATACAAGTCTTTCTTGAGTTGAATGTTACGCATGGTTGTTTCCTCCATCTTTTTTATTATAACCAAAGGAAATAAGCAAAGCTTAAGAAATGCTTAACCTTTCAGAGCCCGTGTGGCTTTGACGTCTTTGGCGATTTGCTTCTTGAGTTCGTTCATGCTGCCAAACACCATGTCGCCGCGGAGAAAGTCGATGAATTCGACGCGAATCGTTTTCTTGTAGAGATTGCCCCAATAGTTGAGAACATAGGTTTCGATGCCGGGTTGAGCGAGTTCGGCGATGGTCGGATGGGTGCCGACATAGGTGACGCCCCATTTGACTTTGTTACCGATATGGACGCGGGTGGCATAGACGCCGCTTTTGGGAATGACATAGGGAGCATTGAGCTGAAGGTTGGCTGTAGGAAAGCCGATCTTACGGCCGTTTTGAAGGCCTTTGACGACTTGTCCGCTGACCGAGTAAGGACGACCCATAAAACGCTCGGCGTCTTTGACCTTGCCGTCTTGGACGAGCTTGATGATATCGCGGGAAGAGACTTTATGACCATCCATCGAGACTTCATCCACGACGACGGTCTCAAAGCGGGCTTCTTTGGATGAGGAAAGTAACGTTACATCGCCTTTAGCCAATTGGCCGAAGCGGTAATCGGGACCGCAGAAGACGGTTTCGGGATTTAAGCCGTTGAGGGCTTGGATGAATTGATCGGCGGTTTCGGCGGCGAAGGGTTTATCGAAGGTAGCGACATATAGGGCGGTGACCCCCATCGCTTCGAGGATTCGGGCTTTATCTCCGACGGAGGTTAACACTTCTTCGGACTTGGCTAAACCCAAGAAATATTTGGGGGTATGATCGAAGGTCAAAACATACACTTTGTGAAAGTTTTTGAGGGCTTCGTTGATGATGGCTTGATGGCCTTGATGGACTCCATCGAAATAACCTAGACATAAAGCGGCATGTCCGGGTAAATGCGGTAAACGGTCCAACGGGGCATTGAAGACTTTAAGAATCATTTAAAACAACCCCCGGAGGGACTTATAAACGCCCGTTTCGTCTTTTTCGTAAATCGCCAAGACTTGGTTTTTATCATCGAGGACAAGGAGGCGGCTACCTTTGGTGAAGTTGAACGGTTTGCCGTCCATGATGCGTTTGATATCTTCGCCTTTGACCACCACTTTTTCCATGAAGTCGAGGGCTTCACGGACAGAGATAAGACTGCTGGGAGTGACATAGCTTACGGAGTGGGCATCTTCAAGTAAAAACTTACCCACGGCGGTTCGTTCCAGCGAGGTCAAATGTCCGACCGTACCGAGCTTTTCGGCGATGTCTTCGCCGAGAGTACGGATATAGGTGCCTTTGGAAACACGGGCTTCGAAGGTGATTTCGTTACCGGCGAATTTTTTAAGTTTGATGGCGTTGATATGGATGGGGCGCGGTTCGCGTTCGACGACTTCGCCTTCGCGGGCCATTTTATAAAGCGGAACTCCATCTTTCTTCAATGCGGAATACATCGGTGGGATCTGCGTGGAAT
>CAZKHP010000179.1:0-2201 GCA_964552695.1 uncultured Staphylococcaceae bacterium
GAGATTGAGGCGCATATCATAGGTGGCACCTTCCATCAAAGCAAAAAAGATTTCGATAGAAGATGTATTCAACCCGAGACCCACAATTGCTCCGGGAATTTCAGAATCCATATAGGGTGTCGCAGCACCAGCAAAATAGGGTAATACCCATAGACCCGTTGGCCGCTTGACGGATTCTCCGCCCAAATATTCGTAGTAATCAATGCCAAGAGCTTCTAACGAAACTTTCGTTTTTGCATCGATACGATCACGGAACCATTTGAGTAAGGCGCCGGCGGTGAGATTAAAAGCATAGGTCACATAGGTTCCCGGTATAACATAGGGAACCACACAATAACCGTTCTGGTAGAAAGCATCATCGGTGGGAATATCGCTAAACAAGAGCGTCAAGCACTCAACCGTCCCTGTGCCATCATTGCACTGGCCAACCTTGACCACTCCGGCTCCAAGGGCAGCGCATACTTGATCATGTCCCCCAGCAACGAGTTGGCAGTCCGACGATAAACGGTACTTTTCTTTAACGATCTCGGAAATCGGGCCGATGATTTCTCCGGTGCGAACGATTCGAGGGAACTTATCGTTGGGTATATCCGCGGCATCGAGAAGGATTTTTGACCATGAAGTGGTATGGATATCAAGAGCCATTGTGCGGGCAGCCAAAGAGTCATTGCAAACCATCATGCCCGTTAAAAGAAAACCCACATAATCCCCAATGCAAAGGAATTTTTCGGTTTTTGCGAAAAGTTCGGCTTCATGACGGTGATAGTACATCATTTTCGGAAGCGAATACATAGAATTTGGATAAGCACCCGTAATCTCGGCAATTCGGTGAGGAGATATTTTTAAAGTTAATTCTTGACACTCCTCGATTCCACGGCGATCGGAATTTAGACGCGCATTTCCCAAAGGACGACCTTCGGAATCGACCGGAACAAAGGCTTCGCCAAGGCTGGAAACACAAATCGCCCGGATTTTACGATGGGCCAAGTGAGTTACTTTCTCTAAGACCGCAAAAAGAGCCTTTTTCAAGCCTTGTACATCGATTTCTTGGACAGTCTCGTTGCGGATTGTCTCATATTCACAGGAAGCAGACGCTAAAACATGCGCTTCTTCATCCAACGCTTGGGCTTTGATGGCCGTTGTTCCGACGTCAATCGCTAAAAATACCATGGAATCATCTCTTTCTTAAAGGTTAATTGAAAGCGATGCCGGGAGATAGTAAGATAGGTATTAGAAATAGTAATTTCGTATTTAAGGGTGCTATTATGATTCAATACGACCAAGAAAAACTTCATCGTCTCATGGTTGACTTCTATGCCTTGACCCATATCAAAATTTGTCTTCTAAACGACCGTTTTGAGGAAATTCTTTTTTATCCTGAACGTTATAATTTGTTTTGTTCGCTCATTCATACGAGCGAAAAAGGATCCCACATTTGCCAAACCTCCGATTCCGAGGCTTTAGAAACGTGCAAACGGACAAAAAAATACCAAATTTACACATGTCCGATGGGGCTAACCGAAGCCGTGGCTCCGATTTTAGTGGCTGATATTATCGTCGGCTTCATTATGTTGGGCCAAGTCCGCAACGAAAACTTGTCACTTCAATCCATTTTAAGACAAACCACCGCGTTGGGTTTATCCGAAGAACCGGTTCGTCAGGCATTTTTGGCACTCAGCATCGAGAATTCCGCCAAAATCGCTTCTGCCTCGCATATTTTGGATGCTTGTGCGGGGTATGTCTATTTGTCTAAACAAGTCGAAATCATCGGGGATGATACCGCGACCGAAATGAATGAATTCATCGACCATCACCTTGGTGAAAATCTTTCTGTGGAAAGGCTTTGTTCTGAGTTTTTGCTTTCAAGAGTCCAACTCTATGATTTATTCCACCGCTATTACGGCCAAACCGTCGCTGATCAAATTCGCGCCAAACGGATGGAGAAAGCAGCTGAGCTTCTTAAAACGACCGATATGCTCGTCAAAGACGTAGCCCATCAAATAAATCAAGATTACAACTATTTTTCAAAAGAGTTTTTTAGGTATTTTAGTATCACGCCCAAAAATTATCAAAAGCAAAGGCGAAATGAAAGAAGCAGCCCCAAACCATAAAGCCTAACGACGAACGATTGAAAAACCTTCTGGAACCGCGACAGTCTCAATTCCATCATGGCGCTTGAAAATCAAATTGACTTCACCATC
>CAZKHP010000180.1:0-2200 GCA_964552695.1 uncultured Staphylococcaceae bacterium
GACTTACTCGATGTCACCGCACCGTTCCCGCTTGAAGGCGAAGAAAGTGCCGAACAAGGCCTCAAAGTCTACGAAGCCGAAGCGGTGGCCAAAGACATTTTCCAAATCGTCAAAAAAGATGCCCATACCTTTGTCATTCAAGGCGAACGCATCGAAAAGACCTACCGTATGATCAATATTTCCACCGACGAAGGCATGCTCAAACTCATTACCTACCTTCGTAAAGTAGGCGTGGATGCCGAATTACGCGCCATGGGCGCTCAAGACGGCGATACCGTCATCCTCGTCGATTTTGAATTCGAATACATTTCCTAAGGGAGGTTGTTTATGAAACTCGAAAGCTATTTGAAAGTCATCGAAAAATTCCTCCAAGACAAACTCCACGAAACCCATATGGACGGTTATGTCCTTGGGCTGAGCGGTGGCGTCGATTCCGCGCTGGTCGCGGGCATTGCCAAAGCCGCCGTAGGCAAAGAAAAACTCTTTTGTTTATTGATGCCGTGTCATTCCCAACCGATCGACTTACAACTCGCCGAAGAATTGGCTCATAAATTTGATCTTTCGTACGCTGTGATTGATTTAACCGCCACCTACGATACGATGGTGGCTTCCCTTGAAAAGCAAGCCCTCGAAAGCGGCAAACCGCTCGATCATTTGGCCCACATCAACATGAAAGTGCGTTTACGCATGGTGACGTTATATGCCTTTGCCCAAGCCCGTAAAGCGTTGGTGTTAGGCACCGATAACTGGGACGAAAGTTTCACCGGTTACTTCACCAAATACGGTGATGGCGGTGTCGACCTTCTGCCCATTGTTTCCTTAACCAAAAGTGAAGTCCGCGAAGGCGCCCGTTATTACGGCGTCACCGAAGCCATCATTACCCGTGCTCCGACCGCCGGTTTATTCGACGGCCAAACCGATGAAGGCGAAATGCGGGTCACTTATGATGAGTTGGACCACTATTTATTAGGTGGGAAGCTTCCGCAAGAGAAAGTCGAACGGATTGAGTATCTCCATCGTGTCAGCGCCCATAAGCGCGACCCCTTGCCTCGTCCCGAACCTTATTTAAGAGATCTTAAATAATGAATCCAAGAACAAAGGAAACTGAAAAAGAATCGGTGGATGCCACGGTCGTCGCATCCCTCTTCACCGCGTTTATCACGCTTCTGATCGTCATTCTTTTCTTTATCCTTTATCGATAGGAGGGTCTATGTACTATTACCTCAAAGGCACACTCTCGGAAATAACTAACGGTGGCGTCGTGATCGATGTCAACGGTGTCGGTTATTTCGTCTCGGTTTCCCATCTTGAAGATTACAAAGCGGGCGAATCATTAACCCTGTATACCTATTTGGTTGTCCGTGAAGACGAACAATTCCTCGTCGGATTCCGTGAAAGAGAAGAAAAAGATGTGTTCCGCCAACTGATCTCGGTCAAAGGCATCGGCCCAAGGACCGCGCTTAATGCGTTATCCGCCGTGCGTCCTGCTGATTTGGTCCGTGCCATCGCCGCCAATAACGTCACCTTCTTAAAGAAACTGCCCGGCATCGGGGCTAAAGCCGCGGCCCAAATCATCCTCGACCTCAAAGGCCAACTCTCGGATGGATCAAAGGGCAATCCCGAACAATACGACGAAGTCCGCGAAGCCTTAAAGGGCTTGGGCTTCCGCGTGGCCGAAATCGACCGCGTGTTAGCGAGTATCAACGAAGTCAACGCCACCAGCGAAGACATTCTTCGCTTAGCGTTAGCCAAATTAAGGAAGTGATAGCTTGGCTCGTTTACTGGATGCCACCAAAGGCAAAGAAGACGCCGCCGAGATCACTTTACGTCCGCAAACACTGGACGAATATGTCGGCCAAAGCGACTTAAAAAAGAACCTCCGCGTCTTTATCGGCGCCGCTCTTCACCGTGACGAAACCCTCGATCACGTCTTACTTTATGGTCCTCCCGGACTCGGAAAAACCACGCTTGCCCACGTCATCGCCAACGAAATGCACGGCGTCATCAAAGTCGTCAACGGTCCTTCCATCGAACGCACCGGCGACTTGGCCGCCATTTTATCCGCGCTGGAACCCGGCGATGTTCTTTTTATCGATGAAATCCACCGTCTTCCCCGCGTTGTCGAAGAAGTCCTTTACGGCGCCATGGAAGATTTCAAATTGACCGTCCTAGTTTCTAAAGAAGGCGGCACCAAAAACCT
>CAZKHP010000181.1:0-2186 GCA_964552695.1 uncultured Staphylococcaceae bacterium
TCCTGGTTCCTTATTGGACGTTGTTTTTCGTCTTCGTCGTGGTCCCTGTTTTGGCCGCTATCGTTTTGTCTTTCACGTATTTCAACTCGATTGAATTCCCGCGCTTCATCGGCATTCAAAACTACATCGAATTGATTACGACCGATACGGTCTTCATGCAATATGTTTTACCCAACACACTGAAGTTTGCTCTCATCGTCGGTCCTGTGGGTTATGCGTTATCGTTCCTACTCGCATGGATGCTGGCGCACATTCCGCCCAAACCACGGACCGTCTTAGCCATTATTTTCTATTCGCCTTCACTCACCGCGGGTGTTGCCATGGCGGCCATGTGGCGGGTTATTTTCTCGGGCGATGCCAACGGCTATTTGAATGCCATTTTATTGAATATGAATATCATCGTCGAGCCGATTCAATGGCTTCAAGAACCTAAATACCTGATGACCATCATGATCATTGTCTCTTTATGGAGCAGTATTGGCGTCGGCTTCTTGGCCATGCTGGCCGGTATTTTAAACATCGACCGCACGCTTTATGAAGCGGCCTATATCGACGGCATCAAAAACCGTTTCCAAGAAATTGTTTATGTGACCATTCCTTCGATGAAGCCGCAAATGATCTTCGGCGCCGTCATGGCGGTGGTGGGCTCCTTCCAGGCCGGTTATATCGGTGTGGCGCTTTCAGGCACCAACCCGACGCCAAGCTATGCCGGGCAGCTGATTGTCAACCACATTGAAGACTATGGCTTCATCCGTTACATGATGGGCTATGCCGCGGCGGTCAGCGTCGTGCTTTTAATCATGGTGTATTTCATTTCGAAAGTGACCTGGAGCGTTCTGGGAGAGAAGGACTAGTATGAAAAAGAAAAAAGCAAACAAGTTCTTCGGTCAAAAAATCAACCCTGACCGGTTCAACAAATCCCAATTACCGTTCTTTTTCATCTTGATTCCGTTCTCGGTATTGATGCTGCTTCCGATCATCTTTATTTTCAACCAAGCCTTCAAACCGCAAAGCGAATTGTTTGCTTATCCGCCGACGTTCTTCGTTAAACATCCCACGCTCGATAACTTCATCGAATTACTCCGCGTCATTTCGTCATCGGGTGTCCCGTTCTCTCGCTACTTGTTTAACAGTTTGGTGATTACCATCATCGGTGTCTTCCTTGCCATTTTGTTTACCGCTCTTTCGGCGTATGCCTTGTCGAAGATGAAATTCAAAGGCAAAAAGTTCTTGTTTGAACTCAACACGATTGCGTTAATGTTCGTTCCTGTGGCTGTACAGATTCCGCGTTATATCATTGTTGCCAAGTCCGGGTTGATCGATACGTATGCTGCACATATTTTGCCGGTCATCACGATGCCGGTGGCGATGTTCTTGGTCAAACAATTCGTCGATCAAATCCCCAACGATTACATCGAAGCCGCCAAAATCGATGGTGCTTCCGAGATGGAAATCTTCTTCCAAATCATCTTGCCGATCATCAAACCTGCTTTAGCGACCGTGGGTATTTTGGCTTTCCAAATGATTTGGAACGATACTTCCACTTCGACACTTTTCATCAATGATGAAACCAAGCGCACCTTAGCGTTCTTCTTATCGACGTTGACGGGTAGTGCCAACAGCGTCGCCGGCCAAGGCATGGCGGCCGCAGCCGGGTTAATCCTCTTCTTGCCGAACTTGATTTTATTCATCATCTTGCAAAGGAAGGTCATGTCGACCATGGCCTATTCGGGACTCAAATAATGAAAAAGATCTTTGCCCTTTTAGGGGTCATCGGCCTCGTGTATTTATCAGCCCCACAGGTATTGGAAACCAATGCCAACGGTTTGCCGTACTCAACCTACACCTATAGTTCATCCATGGGCGATATCGTCTGGACGCAAGACGCTTATTTGCCTTTGTCCATATCCACCGAACTCGGTGGTGAAACACTCGACACACCTTCGGATATTACCGTTGATGCCAACGACATCATTTATGTCGCCGACACCGGTAATTCACGGATTATCCGTTATGACCTTGAAAATGATACCGTGTCCTCGTTCGGCGAAACGGTTTTGGATCAACCCACGGGCGTCCATGTCGATAGCCAAGGCAGTGTCTATGTCGCCGACTTCGGCACCAAAGAAGCTTATAAGTTCGTTTATAACGAAGGCACTTCCACGTTTGACTTAGCGGTCACTTAT
>CAZKHP010000182.1:0-2184 GCA_964552695.1 uncultured Staphylococcaceae bacterium
GTTTTCCTTTCGTTTTAAAAAGAGACTTTGGTATTCTAATTTTTTCATGATGTTTTACTAATTAGGGATGTTCATTGCAAATAAACAACGATTTTCTGTCAATCAAAAAATAGCTTATCATCGTGCTTTTAATTGTTTTTTATCTTAACAAATTATTTTTAAACAATTCTCTAGGTAAAATATTAAACTACTAATTAAATACTTTTACCAAGCGACCGGGGCCTCGGTCCCGTCTTTCAGTCTTTGAATGTTTTGGCGGTGCCGAATCGCCAAGATCGCGTAGACGATGCTAACCATCACGGCCGGCTCCCAGCCCGTGGACCAACTACCATAACGGAGGCCGCCTCCAGCACCAAAATTCCAAAAGAGCAACCCGCCATCGAAACCCGTCAACGAACAAACGAGGTAAAGAAACCATTCATAAGCGGTAAGGATCGCGCCCGAGAAGAGCGAGGCCCTGGAGACGATGTGCTTCTTAAAGAAAATCCCAAGGAAGGAAACCCAGCAAAGGAGAAAACCGATCCAGCTCGTTCCTCCGACCATTCCCATGAAGCAGGCAACAGTCTTGCCGCCTTTGAAGGAAATCCAGCAAGAGAAGCAATGGCCGAGCGAAACGCCTAGTAGAACCAACCAATTATAGAAGACCCCATCATCCCACAAAGGCCAAATGGAGCGGAGCGGAGTAAAACGGAAGACCGCCCAAGCGCTCCAGAAGGCAATGACGGCTTTGATGATGTCGAGGGCAATAACCAAGAAACCAATCTTTTTTCCAAACACCCGTCCCGAATTCGTCCCCCCGGAATTGTGGCTTCCATAATCACGTGGATCCTTTTTGAAAAATATTCTGCCAATCAACACGCCGTTGGGAACTGACCCAAAAAAATACCCATAAATGAGGCTTAGAAGAGCAACAAGAAGGTTTTCCCAGAAAAATTCCATGGTTTTTTCTTCGATTCGCCTTCTATTATCTTATAATAGAGGTACGTTTTTCAATTCCCATTTGCTATAATACTAGCCGAGAAAACCGCATCAATAAACATCATGGACGATTTTGAAAAAGCAGAACAAGCATATACCGCAAAAGACATCGAGCTTTTGAGTGAACTAGAAGGCGTTAGAAAACGCCCTGGCATGTACATTGGGAGCACCAACCTCACTGGCCTTCATCATTTGGTATGGGAAATCGTCGATAACGCGGTTGATGAGGCCGTGAATGGCTTTGGCAATAAAATCACTGTCACTCTTTTTAAAGATGGCTCCATTCAAGTCGAGGATGAAGGACGCGGCGTCCCTATCGATCTTCACGTCCAAACCCACATGCCGGCCGTTCAACTCATTTTCACGACGCTTCATAGCGGTGGCAAATTCAATAGTAAGGTTTATGCGACCAGCGCTGGTCTCCATGGCGTTGGCGCCACGGTCACGAATGCCCTGAGCGAATGGCTTTGGGTCATAGTCTACCGCGAAGGGAAGGCTTATCAGATCAAGTTCAAAAACGGCGGGGCTCTAGACCAACCGTTAACCGTTATCGGAGATACGAGAAAACATGGTACGACCGTTCGTTTCAAGCCTGATCCGAAGATTTTCCCAAACACCAAATTCTCTTGGGACACGATTTATAACCGCCTTGAGGAAAAGAGTTATTTGCTGACGGGCGTCCATTTCATTCTAAATGACCAAACGACTGGCAATTCCCATGAATTCTATTGCGAACACGGCCTGCGTGAATATGTCGCTTCAATGACGCAGAATAAGACACCGCTCGGCGAGATCATCGATTTTTCCGACACCATTGATTCCATTCAGGTGGAAATTGCAATGGAATGGTGCAATGCCGACTACAACGAAAACATTTATTCTTATGCTAACGACGTCCGTACCGCCGATGGGGGCACCCATGAAGTCGGCTTCAAAGGGGCGCTTACCAAGTGCATCAACGATTGGGCTTTGGCCAATGATTTGATAAAAGCCAACCAGTCCATCGATGGAGCCGATATCCGGGAAGGGCTGACGGCCATCATTTCGGTCAAGATTCCTGAGGATAAATTGGAATATGAAGGCCAAACCAAAGGCAAGCTCGGAAGCCCGGAAGCGGGCCCGGTCGTCGGCGGGGTCATCGCCAATCGTTTTACCTATTACCTTAATGAGCATAACGCTTTTGCGATTGACTTGATCCATAAGTGC
>CAZKHP010000183.1:0-2165 GCA_964552695.1 uncultured Staphylococcaceae bacterium
ACTGGAGGTCATTCAACTGGGTCAGCCTTGGAGTTTCGATGCCGATGCGTCCATTGGGCGTACGGACATAGTTCGAACCGCTTTTGGTGACCGCACCGGACGAGAGTAAATCGGAACCGGTCCATTCACCTTTATAAGAACCCCAGGTGCATTTGTAGAGGTTACCATCTTCTTCATTGGCCGCGAAACGGCGTTTTATGAAGGTTTTATCCACCGCTTCGATGAGTTGATAAAGACCGAGTTCGACCGTGGAAGAACCTCCCCCGGGTAACGAAGTGGTCGTTAACGTGAATGGCGAAATGGTCGACTTGGGGGCTATCACTCCCGCCGCTTCAAACATTTTATACGAGTAAAGTTGCTTGATTTGAGTAGCATCGTAATTGCGGTTCCACTTCATATCCAGTTTTTTCATGCCCAAGAACTTGCGTCCGGGGGCGAATTCGTCAAACGAAACCTTGTAGTGAATCAAATCAAAAAAGGAGCCGTCTTCATTCATAAAATCGGAACGGGACGTATTGCCCTTCATGCGGATGCCGACATCGTCGAGGACATAGTGTTTGGTATAGGTCGGTGTGGTCATATCCACGATTAAATCGGCGATGTGATAGACTTCATCATCGGCTTGATCCGTCCCTGAAAAATACGCATCTTGAATGGCTTTTAAGGAGTCATAAGGCGTGGTCATCGAAAAATGGAGCTGGGTATCGGGTTCCCAAAAATCCAAATACTCTTGTTCGGTTTGTTCTTCAAAAGATGAAGGATTGCTTTCCCCCGACGAAGACGGTAAAAAGGAGCAACTGGTGGGTAATGCTCCGAGAATAAGTATTAAAAAACCGAGCGTGCGATGATTCATGGACATACTCCTTATGAAAATTAGTATATCACACCAAAAAGCATCGTTATTTTAGTTTCAGGTGACGACAATATATTCGTCGTAGGCGGCTTTGACTTCCGCGTTGGGTTCTTCGAGGCGTTTGAAATAGCTTTCCACCACTTCGGCGGGGACCCATTTTTCCGCAGGACGTTTTTTGTTTTGATATTGCAACACTTCAAGCGAACGGACGATGTACACCAGGATATGGCGATCGAATTCGGGCGTTTCTTTGGCGTAGGATAAGCGAATGGCGTTGGTATCGTTGACCCCATCACAGATGACGATGGCTTCTTGATCGGCTTGACCGTATTCATGGATCCGTTTTCGGAACGTCTCCCATACAAGCGGTTGTTTGGAAAAATCTTGGTAAGAACCGGTAATTTCTTTTCGGACTTCGTCAGAGCTGACAATCCGGACATGATCATTGTTTTCGGCGTATCGGGCAGCCCACGTGGATTTGCCCGCTCCGGGAGCAGCAGTCAGTAGGATTAACGTTCGCATTTATGTACCTCAGTAGCGTCAAAAAAAATAGACACCTAGTCATTATACCAAATCACCGCTGTTTGTCGATGATTATTTTTTGAATGAAAAAGGGCCTATTTTTAAAGGAAAAAGGGCTTAAACGTGTTAGGACGCAAAGGAAACAGAGGTCAGATGGTTGACGATGATGGTCACGGCCTTCTCTAAGTAGCGTTGGTCCACCGCATCAAATGTGGCTAACGCATGGGAGTCGATATCCAAAACTCCGAGGATGGTGTCGTTCTTTTTTAAAGGCACCACGATTTCGCTTAAGGAACGGGCGTCGCAGGCGATATGTCCGGGAAAGGTGCGGACATCTTCAACAAGGATGGTTTCTTTTTTGGCAAAGGAAGTTCCGCAGACGCCACGTCCGACCTGGATGGAAACGCATGCGGGGGCGCCTTGAAACGGTCCCAAAACCAAAACGCCTTTTTTAAGAAGATAAAAACCAACCCAAGAAAATAAGGGGAAAGTTTGCTTGATGAGAGCAGCGGCATTGGCTAACGTCGCCACCGGGTCATCGCTTTCCGAAAGCAAATTTGAGAGTTCGGGGAGCAGTTGTTTATAGGTTTCTTCTTTGTTCATTTCCGTTCTCCGGGTTTGATGTGACCAAAGCTTACGTGGCAATAGCCAAACGGGTTCTTGTCCAAATAATCTTGGTGATAGTCTTCGGCCAAGAAATAATTGGCTTCTTTTTGGACTTCCACGGCGATTGGGTCTTGATACAGTTTTTGCTTTTCCGCGATGAACGCTTCGATGATCGCGCGGTCTT
>CAZKHP010000184.1:0-2131 GCA_964552695.1 uncultured Staphylococcaceae bacterium
CCAAGAGCCGATAATGGGCTTGCGGTTTGAGTTTGACCGTGAAGTCATCGGTGGTCGTTGCCGTGAAACGAAGCACCTCGCTGTTCCCCTGGGCGAACTGAGTCGAGGCCACCAACTGGCCATTGGAATCGTAGAGCTCCAAATCATAGTTGGCTAAGGCGGAACTTTGGTACTTCCAGTTGAAACGGAACATCGACGATTGATCCAACACTTGGGCCGCTCTTTCCCAAACACCTGCGAGGTCAAGTTTCTGCCCCTTTTCCATCGGAAGAGAAATTAAAGAGGCAGGATTTGCTGAGGAAAGTTTAAGGTTGTTACGGAATTGAACTGAGACATCCATTTTTAACGCGCGCTCGATATCCAGGGCACCCGCACCGAAGCGGTTGGTCATTCCGGCGCCTTCAATTTCTTTGGTATCGATGAGTTCGGTTCTGCCCGTCGAGAAGAGTTCGGAAGTATTTCCGTCTTCATCGCGGTCTTCGGTGTCACGGGTTTGAACGGAAATGATCATATCCGCGTTTTTGTAGATTTTGTCGTAGTTGGCGCTGGCCATCAAAACGGAAGCCAGTTCGGGCATATCCATGGGTCCGTTTTTCTCTAAAATCAACGCTGCGGCTCCGGTGGTCGCGGCCGTGGAATACGAAGTGCCGGAAACATATCCGATGCCTTCAACCGGACGGGATTCGCCAAAGGCCACAAGGTTGGGTTTGCTGTAGACATCGTTTTTAATTCGGAACGAAGAGAAATCCGATGGTTGGCCGCCCCAGTAGATGCTGCCTACCGTAATGACGTTGGCGCACAAGCCCGGGAACGTAACGTAACCCCCGCTGCCTTCGATACCGAGCGTGTTGCCTGAGGCGGCAATCATCGGAATACGCGTTGAACTGTAAAGATAATCGATATAGCCTTCCAGGTTGGTTGGGTATTCGCCGTTAACAAAGTTGGATTCAAGTGCGATGCTCATGTTGATGACGTCGACGCCGGCGTTGATCAAACGTTCGATTCCGACAAAGTTGAATTCAGAGTTAACATCCACGTAGAACATTTCAGCGGCCGGGGCGAGGCCAAAAAAACCGCCAATAATGGCAGCCAAAGTTGTGGGATGGCTGATATCATCATTCGCGGTATAGGTATCGTATAGAGTGGTAATCTTGACGCCCGACAAAGCCTTCGAGGAGGTATCCAAGAAGCCGGAGTCCAATAAGCCGATTTTAACGCCTTTGCCCGTGTAAGGGGTATGCTGTGGAAAATGGTCCCAGGAAAAGTCACGCAGGTCCGTGGTGGCACCGATATCGACGGTATGTGTTACTTCTTGAACGACTGTGGGTGGATTGACGTTCGGATCTAGGTCGATGACCGAAGCATCGTAAAGGTTGCGAGGAAAAAGATGGATTTGACTGACCGAACGCTGAGGTTGAACCTTTCGGGCAACATCAAAGACTTCCGACATCGGGTGGTTTTGATAGTTAAAGAAGACGTAAGGAGAATATTGGCTGATGAACATTCCGTCGTGGTGAAGTTTAAAACTTCGGACCAGAGCATTGTTCATCTCGTAGTAATATTTGGCCGAGGCATTCCGATAAACCTGCAAGTTGGAGGATTGGAGTAAACGGCGGCCCATGCGGCTTTCCGCGAAGGAGGGATAACTCAGACGGACGGACATAACATTTTGCCCGGAGGTCATCTCGGTGGTCGAGACATGATGAATGGCTTCCGCAACGATGGCTTCTTCGCGGTTAAAACGCTCCAGGATAATTTCGTGTTCCGCGTGATTCATCGGAACCTTAATCCCTAAAGCAAGGCCGGCGATAAAAGCTAAAAATGAAACCGTGCGAATACTTTGCATCGTATGTCTCCTACCTTTGGCTCTTTCATTGATTCCAATGGTAAAGCATAAAAATTTCTTTGAAAATGCGTCGTTTTTGCACGAAAGCGTTTAAGGCTTTTTTGAATGAAAGAAAAAAAGTTTCGGCTTAATCGCATAAAAGCGACGCTGAAACTTTCAATCATTTTAAACGGTTAACCGACTTCTCAGAAAAACTTTATCGTTTACCTTGACCCTTAAAACCGGGTTTTGAGTAAGATTCGTATGATTTCTTTTCAGAACTCGTTTTCATCGTTTTCAGATTCT
>CAZKHP010000185.1:0-2129 GCA_964552695.1 uncultured Staphylococcaceae bacterium
CCCAAAGAAGAGGAATAAGCCATGAAATATCTTCTCGGAATTGATATCGGTACCAGCGGAACCAAGGTTTCGCTTTTCGACACGGATTTTAAACTCATCCATTCGTATGGCGTGGAATACGAAGTCCACTACCCCGAAGTGGGATGGGCCGAACAAAATCCCGAAATTTGGTGGAACGCCGTATGTTCCGCGTGTCATAAATTGGATTCCAGACATTTAAAATCCGTCATCGGTATCGGTGTGACCGGACAAATGCATGGATTGGTGCTCTTGGATAAAGACAACGCCATCATCCGTCCCGCCATCTTATGGTGCGATCAACGGACGCAAAAAGAATGTGACGAATTGACCCAAGAAATCGGCGAAAAAACCTTGTTAGATCTTACCGGCAATCCGGCATTACCGGGATTTACCGCATCCAAAATCCGTTGGGTTGAAAAACACGAACAAGACAACTTCAAGAAGATTGCCAAAATTCTCTTGCCGAAAGATTATATCGTCTTCCGTCTGACCGGATGCTATTCCAGTGATGTCAGCGACGCCAGCGGAACACAACTTCTCGATATCGCTCATCGTTCTTGGAGTGAAACGATGATTCATTTCCTACATATTCATTCCGATCAGCTCCCCTTGGTTCATGAAAGCCGTGACATCATTGGAGGGGTCTCTAAAGAGGCTGCGAAAGCGTTAGGTATCCTTGAATGTACTCCGGTCGTGGCCGGCGCCGGTGACCAAGCCGCTTCGGCTTTGGGAAACGGGTTGATCCGTCCCGGTCTTATGTCGGTGACTTTGGGTTCGAGTGGCGTTGTTTTTGCCCCGACTGCAACACCCACCAGCGATGCTTTTGGAAGAGTCCATGGATTTTGTCACGCCATCGATCAGCAATGGCACCTCATGGGTGTCACGCAAGCCGCGGGCACGTCTTTAAAATGGGTCAAAGATGAACTGTGCCATGAAGAAAAAACAACCGCCAAAATATTAAACGAAGATGTTTATTCGGTCATTAATGAAGAAATCGCCTCGGTCCCGATCGGCAGTGATGGTCTTTTCTTCTTACCTTATCTGCAAGGTGAACGGACGCCGCATTTGGATTCACATGCCAAAGGCGTGTTTTTCGGATTATCCGCCTACCACCACCGCGCCCATATGTTGAGGGCAACCATGGAAGGCATTACCTACTCGTTACTCGATTGTTATGAAGTCTTAAAAGAGAACCACCTTGAAGCGGATCACGTCCGTCTGGCCGGTGGCGGAGCGAAAAGCCCCTTATGGGCTCAAATGATTGCCGATACGTTTAACATTTCGGTCGAAAGAACCGATGTTTCGGACGCCGGAACCTTAGGTGTGGCCCTCCTCGCGGGTGTGGCCGTCGGAGAGGCTTCCTCGCTTGAAGAAGCCTGTGAAAAAGCTATCCACATCAAAGATGTTTTTAGACCCAACCCAGAAGCCACAAACGTTTATCAAAAAGGTTATCGGATTTACCGCGCTTTATATCCCGCTTTGAAGCCTATTTTCCCGCTGGTCGATACCCTCAGGGAAAAACAGAAATAGGATGAACGCATGCCTTCTTCGTGAAAGGGGTTGCATTGACAACCTCGTTAGCATATAGTAGAAATGTGTAAACGATATCACATTTAATAAAACAGGAACAAATCCATCCTTAAGGAGGACCAAAATATGGAAAAGAAAAACAAAGTTTTTCACTTAGCGACCACGCTGATGCTTTTGTCTTTTGCGCTTGTGGGTTGCGGAGGAAACGGAAGTTCGGGCGGTTCGTCCGAGTTATCGGTTGAAGAAAGAACCTTTAACATCCTACAAAACTGGGATAAGGTCGGCATGAAAAACCATTTGAACGCCGGAACCAACGTGGGTCCGCTCAACTGGTTTGCCGTCGAGCCTTTAATCCAATACATCCGCTCCACCGATGAAGTCTATTTCATCTTAGCGGAATCCTTGGAACACAATGACGATAGCACCAGCGTCGTCCACCTCCGCAGCGATGCCAAATGGCATGACGGAAGCGACTATACCGCGGACGATATGATCGGTTATTACATCGTCAACCAAGGTCAAGTCACCAACTACATGCAAAGCCTTGAAAAAATCGATACCAAGACCGTCAAAATCCA
>CAZKHP010000186.1:0-2095 GCA_964552695.1 uncultured Staphylococcaceae bacterium
GGGATTGTCACGAGTTCTCAGGTCGAACGGAGTCAACTTCAAAATAAAGCCATTGCCATGCAAATGTTGAAAGGTCAGCTTTACCAGCGAAAGCTGCAAGAAAAACAAGACACGGTCGACAAAATCGTAGGCGAACAGAAAAACATTGAGTGGGGGAGCCAAATCCGATCCTACGTCTTCTGTCCTTATACGATGGTGAAAGATCACCGAACCGATTATCAAGAGGGCGATGTCCAAGGTGTTATGGATGGAGGAATCGACGGATTTCTTAACGCTTTCTTAGAAAAAGAGGCTAAAGAACATGAAAAACCGTAAACGAATTCTTAAAATCGTTTGGAATATTCTTTTAGTAGTTTTCGGCAACATTATTCTTGCCATAGGAACGGGTTTCTTTCTTGTCCCTGCAAACATCGTTGCCGGAGGTATGTCGGGCTTAGCAATCATCGCTAATAATCTTTTTGGTTTTGATATTGATATCACTGTGGCTATCCTTTCTTGGTTTCTGTTCTTTGTCGGGCTTGTATTTCTTGGTAAAAAGTTTTCTCTTCAAACATTGTTAGGCACCATTGTTTACCCAATAGCTTTATCCATCATTTACCGCTTCTTTAACGACCCGATTGGTTTGGCACCTGGCGGTATCTCAGCCGGTCTTGATGAATTCCATGCGCTTTTAGCAGGGATTTTTGGTGGTGCATTTGTCGGAGCAGGGTGTGCCATCACATTCTTGGGCGGAGGTTCAACGGGTGGAACCGATGTGATTGTTTTCATAATTAAAAAGTACTTTGGACTCAAAACCTCGATTGTTGGTTTCTTTACCGACGCTTTGATTATCATTGGAGGTCTTTTTGTCACAGGTGTGATTCCGGCGTTGGTTGGCGTGATGTCCGCATTCATCAGCGCAGTGATGGTGGAATTCATTTTCGTCGGTTGGTCCACGACATTCGTGGCGCAAATCATTTCGGCTAAGGGGCCTGAAATCAATGCCTATGTTCAGAAAACATTGAATCGAGGGACCACGTTGGTTCCTGTGGTCGGTGGTTATACTGGCAATGATTACCAAATGATTCAAGTGGCTTTTGATAAAAAAGAATATACGATTCTACGCGATTCCATTAACCGAATTGATCCTAAAGCGTTTGTGACGTTCTTAAGAGCTCAGGCTGTCTTCGGATCCGGCTTCGAACCGTTCCCCGAAAAAGACTTTAGAAAATCCTTAGGAATCCGAGAATTCTGGGAAAAGAAAAAAGATGAACGAAAATAAGTTCGATTTAGTATCCAGCTATCGTCCCACAGGAGATCAACCCACAGCCATTAAACAGTTAGTGGAGGGCCTTTCGCAAGGTAAAAAAATCCAAGTCCTGCTCGGTGCTACTGGCACCGGAAAAACCTTTACCGTAGCCAACATTATTCAACAGACCCAAAGACCCACCCTGGTTTTGGTTCACAACAAAACACTAGCGGGTCAACTCTACGGTGAGTTTAAAGAACTATTCCCCAACAATCGTGTGGAATATTTCGTTTCGAACTTTGATTTTTATCAACCTGAAGCCTACATGCCTAAAACCGATACCTATATTGAAAAGAATGCCGTTATGAATGAAGAAATTGAAATGATGCGAACGGCAGCCATCAACTCGGTTTTGGAACGCAGAGACACGATTGTCGTCGCCTCGGTTGCCTCGATCTACGGATTGACAGATCCTGAAGAATACAAAAACCTTGTTTTCTCCATTCGCGTGGGCGAAGAAATCAATCGAAGAAAGTTTTTTAAAGCACTCGTCGATGCCCAATACAAACGTAATAACTTGGACCTTGCTCCAGGGAGTTTCCGTGTTCGTGGAGATATAATTGAAATCGTTCCCGCGACGACGGACGAATATTGCATTAAAATCGACTGCTTTGGCGATGAAATCGAAAAGATTTCGACCGTTGACGCCTTGACAGGGGAAGTCAAACATTCCTACAATACTTTCCCGATTTTCCCGGCTTACGGACACGCTTCGACGCACGACCGTGTCATTGAAGCGTGCAAAACCATTTCGCTCGAATTATCCGAACGGCTCAAGTACTTCATGGATAACAACAAGTTGCTTGA
>CAZKHP010000187.1:0-2092 GCA_964552695.1 uncultured Staphylococcaceae bacterium
CGCCTTCTTCATAACCCACGTAGCCGGGAGGCGCACCAATTAGACGGCTCGTTGAGAATTTTTCCATATACTCCGACATATCGATGCGGATGATGTGGTTTTCACTGTCAAAGAGGGCTTCGGCTAAGCTACGGGCCACTTCGGTTTTACCGACACCGGTCGGACCAAGGAAGAGGAAACTACCGATCGGGCGGTTTTGATCTTTGATGCCCGAGCGTTGACGGATGATGGCGTCACTGACTAACGTGATGGCTTCGTCTTGGCCGATCACGCGTTTTTCCAGCGTGTCTTTGAGGTTGAGCACTTTTTCGCGGTCACCTTTGAGGATTCTGGAAAGCGGAATATGGGTGTTTTTGGAGATGATCTTGGCAATTTCGTCTTCGTCCACCACTTCGGAAAGCAAATCATCCGCTTTTTCGCGGTTTTCGAGCTCACCGAGACGTTTTTCCATCTCGGGTATTTGTTTATACCGAAGTTCGCTGGCGGTCTTGTAATCGCCTTGATTGAAGGCTTGATCGAGTTTGAACTTGGCGTCTTCCAATTTGGCTTTTAAGGCTTTGGCGTCGCTGATGACTTTCTTTTCGCCTTGCCATTTGGCGGTTAACTCCGCGTCTTCTTTCTTCAATGCAGTGAGTTCATCTTCCAATTTGGCTAAGCGGCCTTTGGACACCGGGTCACTTTCTTTGGATAAAGCCAGTTTTTCGATTTCGAGTTGGCGGATCTTGCGGCGGGTCTCATCGAGTTCACTCGGCATGCTTTCGATTTGCACACGGGTGGAGGCACACGCTTCATCGATGAGGTCGATGGCCTTATCGGGGAGGAAACGGGAAGTCAAATAACGATGCGAAAGGGTCACCGCGGCGACGATGGCGCCATCGGTGATTTTGACGCCGTGATGGGATTCGTAACGTTCTTTCAAACCCCGGAGGATGGAAATCGAATCTTCGACGGAAGGTTCATCCACCATTAAAGTTTGGAAACGACGTTCCAAGGCACGGTCTTTTTCGATGTATTGACGGTACTCATTAAGCGTGGTCGCACCGATGCAATCGATTTCGCCGCGGGCGAGCATCGGTTTGAGCATATTCGAAGCATCCATCGCTCCGTCCGCCCTACCGGCACCGACGATCAGGTGGATTTCATCGATGAAGAGAATGATTTTGCCTTCGCTGGCTTTGATTTTGTTGAGCACGGCTTTGAGGCGTTCTTCGAATTCGCCGCGGTATTTGGCCCCGGCGACCAGGGCTCCCATATCGAGTTCATAAATGATTTTGTCTTTTAAGGTCACAGGCACGTCGTCTTTGATAATACGGATGGCCAAACCTTCCACAATCGCGGTTTTACCGACGCCGGGTTCGCCTAAAAGAACCACGTTGTTCTTGGTCTTACGGGCTAAGATCTGAACGATGGTCCGTATTTCTTCGTCACGGCCAATGACGGGATCGATCTTGCCTTTGCGGGCTTGTTCGGTAATATCACGGCCGAATTTTTCTAAAATGTTTTCGTCTTTGCTATAATCCATGGGCATTTCCATAGGAACACCTCCGTTTTAGCACTCTCAATGGTCAAGTGCTAATTCCATTATAAAACAGTTCGTGAGGTTGTCAAGAAAGAGAACTTATTTTGAAATAAAAAAGGCCTACCCTTGAGGGTAAGCCAAAGCTTCTATCCATTTTCTATTTTAATCTTTGAGACATCCCAGCGGAACGACATAAATGGATCCTTTACCTTTGTTCGTGACCTTGTAGGCATATTCGGTACCGGTGACAACGAGCATAAACGAAGGCATGCGAAGGGTTTTATCTTCAGGATGTTTCGCTTTGTTTTTTTCAATCAAAGAAGCAATTTTAAGCATGGTATCGATGGCTTCCTCGACTTTTTTGCCTCCCAGTTTGGCTTGAACTAGGCCATATTCGCCACTAGGGAAACACACGATTGAATCACATTCGACGCCATAGCGGTCGCGGTAATGTTGAAGATGACCCCCGCGGTTGGCAAGGTAAACACTGAGATCGCGGTCCACCAGGTTTTCAAAAAGTAATCCAAAGGTTTCGGGATCAAGTTCGAGGTCTTTGGGCGTGCATTGAAGCGC
>CAZKHP010000188.1:0-2087 GCA_964552695.1 uncultured Staphylococcaceae bacterium
CTGCGGAATAACCATAGCCATACCAGAAAGCGGAGTCGGGCGCGCCGACCAACATATGCGTACGGGCTAAGTCCAAAATGCCCCCGGAATCGACATACAGCGACATCGATACGACGATGTAAACGACGTTCACGCTGATGAGCGGTTTAATCGAGGGAAGCGTGATTTTCCAGAACCGGTCCCATGCCGAAGCACCATCGATGCTGGCGGCTTCATAAAGCGCCGGATCGACTTTTTGTAACCCCGCGAGGAACACCAGAATCGGAATGCCGGCGTACCAAAGAATCAGGAGCATGGAATTCAAAATATTCGTCAACGGCGTGGCAATCCACGGCGATAAGCTGTTGGTGATATAGAGGAAGACTGCGCTACTTTGTAACGACGGAAGCGACGTGGCGTCTTGAGCCATCAATTCATTGAGAACCGGCCCGGTGGAAATAATGACCGGGAGGAAGAAGATGGTTCTCCACAAGCCCTTCATCCGAATCGGGTTATTGACCAATACGGCGATGATGATCGAGAAAACGATAATCAGCGGAACCGAGATGACCATTCTGCCCAAATAATCAGCGAATAACGGCAATAACGTCGAGCTGCGTACGATGTTGATGTAGTTTTGGAAACCGACCCAGGTCGTGACAACCCCTTGTTGGAGATTGTAATAGGCCTCGTTGAAACTCAGGAAGAGCGAGTAGAACATCGGATACAGTGTGAAGATCATCAAGCCGATGAGCCAAATCAAAATGAAGAGGAAACCATAAAAGGCATGCAGCCGTTTACGGGTCAAACGGATTTTGATAAAGGAGAAAAGAATCATCTTCTGATGTTCAACCCGTAATAAGAAGTTATGGGTCAACGCGTGGCCGATTTTGTTGGTGATCGGGCGGACGTGATGATGCCACCACTGCGAGAAGCGTTCCCACCCATTTCCGAGAACGGTTTTCACTTTGCCAAAGAAGATGCCGAGTTTTCCCGGAGCGCGCTTTTGGGGAGTGTTCACTTTTTTCTTTTTCATTACAGACTCACCACCCGATACTCATGCGCGGGGACATTGACCGTGCCGTCGATTTTCGCGGAACTGGAATAGTTGACGTAGATGATAACGCCATTGGAATAGGTGACTTTGCTGAAACCGGTGTCGACCATTTCGCGGTCCGTGATATACGCACCGGAAACCGTGCTCAACGCGTCGTTAAGATAATGGTAGGTATCCACGATTTCTTCATCAAAATCCGCAAAGGTCGTCGTGTAGAAAGAGGCGGCTTCGGTATAGCGCATGTCGCTGGAAGCGCGTTGTGTCAGTACATAACTCGGGTTCACGCCGAAGTCCACCATCGATAACAGACGGTCGATACCTAAGGCATTGAAGTTCAGATAGGGCGTGTAATAGGAAATGGATCCTTTTAAAACAATCGGAATCAAAGGAATCAAATCCGAATAGTAATCAAATTGGGTATTGGTAATCGGAAGGTCGGTGTAGCTGTCCACATTGCCCCATAGATAGGCATAGGGAGCGCCCAACGCCAGTTTGTCGTAAAGGCCAGTGATGGCTTGATAGGTCGCAATCGTCTCCGTCCGTGAATGGATACGTTCGTCGTAATAACTGAAAAGCGTATCCCCGACACTGCCAAGAGCAATGCCGCCGACCCCTAGGGATTCATAATCGGATAAATCGCTTTCGGCCTTCTGCATGCTGGCTTCGGGGTGCAAGAAATAGACTTGTTTGACTTTGGACGTATTGTCCTGGACATCGATGGCCATTTTCAGCTTCGACAAATCTTTGACGACATCGCGGCCATAGCTCACGCGTTTGGACAAGTTGGTCGACACGAAGTAGTTATTGTCGATGAACACATCGTTGCCATCGGCTTGAACGCGTTCGATCAATTGCTTCAAATCGGCTTTGTGATTGATTCGGTACCGGAACGGAGCGCGGTTGACGAAACCGTCTTTACTCCAACCCAAAACCGTCATTTGCTGATTGGCCAATCCATTTTCAATGAAATAATCGTAATCTTCGCCCATTTGATCGGGGGTCGTCATCGTAATCGTGGACGTCCCGATAAAGGCGGGTTCTTGTTCGGATA
>CAZKHP010000189.1:0-2080 GCA_964552695.1 uncultured Staphylococcaceae bacterium
ATGAACGCTCTTGATATCATCTTCTTAATTGTTGCCATCATCGTTATCATTCTTTCTTTGCTTCAAGGCGGTAAATCCGAAGGCGCTTCCGGAGCTATCACCGGCGCGGGCATGAATATTTTTGCGAAAACCAAAGAACGCGGAAGCGAACTTGTCATTTCCTGGTTGACTTTCGGGTTTGCCATCGTCTTCTTTACCTTAGCGATTCTTGTCAACGCGATGAAATAGGCTTTTCAAGCAAACGACGCAAAAGGGCCCTTAAGGCTCTTTTCTTTTTTTCTTTCTTAGGCTTTTTAGAAATGACTTTTGCCGTGTTATAATCTCAATAATCAGGTGGTGAGTTGATATGATCATCAAAGAATATGTTTTACAAGAAAAAGAAAAAATCCGAAACAAGGTTTCGACCATGAAGGTCAAACCGCATTTGGTCATCGTTCAGGTCAATGATGATGAAGCAAGTTCGACTTATGTGCGCGGGAAACTCAAAGACTGCGAAGAAGTCGGTGTTCGTGCCGATTTGATTCGTTTAGCCGTGACCGCAAGCCAAGATGAACTTTTATCGGTCATCGACCGTTTGAACCGCGATCCGGACGTTCACGGATTCATTGTCCAAATGCCCCTTCCCAAACAAATCAACGAGGATGTTATTAAAGCCGCGGTGGCTCCTTCGAAAGACGTCGATGGCTTCCATCCGCTCAGTAAAATGGACCCTTGCACACCCAAGGGTATCATTGATTATTTGACCGCCGAAGGCATTGATTTTACCGGTAAAAACGCCGTCGTTATCGGTCGCTCCAATATTGTTGGTAAACCTATGGCACGACTTTTAACCGCCAAAAACTGCAATACCACGATTCTTCATAGTAAGACTCGTCCTGAAGACATGGCGTTCTATCTCGAACACGCGGACATTGTGGTGGTCGCCATTGGCAAAAAAGAATTTTTGACCGGTGAGCATCTTAAAAAGAGCGCCGTGGTCGTCGACGTCGGCATCAACCGGTTCGAAGGAAAACTCTACGGGGATGCTAAAGCAGGATTAGACGTTGCATTGCAGACCCCTGTCCCCGGAGGCGTTGGCCTCTTAACTCGCCTGACACTCATTAAAAACTTATTGGAGGCTTATGAGCATGGAATTCAAGATTGAACACACCTCCGTCTTCGGCATTGAAAAAGCCATCAAGGCTAGCGGCAATCCGATGCGCACCTTTTTGGATAATGAAGAGGTGAGTGAAAAAGACTTTTCCCGAGCCTCGCGGTTAGGCTGCACCCGCAATGGTGAAGGTCACGACAACTTTCTTAAAGGAATTCTTGTCCAAATGGATGTGACCGCTCCTCTTTATTGGTGGAAACAAGCCCAAAGGTATCATTGGTTTGATTTTATTTCGAGCCAGTCCACCATGCACTGCCTATTGAAATTTGATATCGCTTCACAATGTGTGAGTGACACCGATCCGCGGGTCATCGAAATCCTTAAAATCTTGGTGGATGAATACCAGAAACTTCCGGAAGATGCGGCGATGAAAAAAACCAAGTGGCGGCAAATCGTTGCCAGCCTTCCCTCTGGATTTTGCCTCGGTGCGAGCATGACCACCAATTATCAACAACTCAAAACCATGTACTATCAACGAAAAGACCACAAATTGAGCGAATGGCATGATTTTGCCAAGTGGTGCGAGTCTTTGCCCCATTTCTCCGAATTAACGACCATAGCCAAATAAAAAACGTCCGCGAAGGACGTTTTCTTTTTTACTTTTCTTTCTTTTCGTCGATGATCTCGGCATCAATGATGTCCGGGTTGTTTTTCTTGCGTTCTTTGTCTTTTCGAGGTTCGTTCCGTAACAAGAAGAGCGTTGAGAAGAGCTGGCTGATGGACATGAAGACCAAGACGCCACCGATAAGAATCAAGAACACTTCCGAGGACTCACGGGCGTTCACAACACCCAACACACCGACTCCGAGAATAAAGATTCCGACAATTAACTTTAAGACCCAGTAATCTCTGAAACGGCGCTCATAAACGGCTTGGGCAATCGTGCTCAGCCCTTGAGCCAAAATAAGGATACTGATCAGAAAACCGACG
>CAZKHP010000190.1:0-2072 GCA_964552695.1 uncultured Staphylococcaceae bacterium
ACGAAAACGAGATGGCGGAAGCCCTCAATAACCCCAAAGTTTTCTCCCAATACGGTGTAGAATCTTTGGAAGAACTTTACATTGCCTTTGCCTCCCGGAACCCGCTTCCCAGCGCGGTCATCGACTTCTTAAACATCAAAAAGAAAATCAGCCTTTCTTCGCTCAAACCGACCGCGAAAACACCGGTCCTCGACGGACACACCCCAATCTATGTCAAAAACGCCGGCAAAGTGGCCATTGCGTTAGGGTCTTGCTGCACCCCGATTCCCGGCGATGACATCGTCGGTTACATCACCAAAGGTAAGGGCATCACCGTGCATCGAGTCACCTGTCCCAACATCCGCCACGAACGTAACCGCCTCGTCGATGTCTTCTGGAACAGCCATTTGGATTTATCGACCTATCCTGTCGACGTTTCCATCGAGGCCGTTGACCGTAGCAACCTTTTGATCGACATCATGGGCATTTTCTCGCAGCAAAAAGTCTCCTTAAGCGCGATCAATGCCCGTCTTCACCAAGCCAACATGACTTCGACCATTACCGCCACGATTCTGGTCAGCGATGCCAAACGGCTCAACGACATTTTCAACATCTTGCTCAACGTCACCGGGGTCTACGAAGTCAACCGCGTGATTCACTGAGGACTTCGTTTCCAAGCCGTTTAAAAATTGACATTTATAGTCTTATTTGACTATAATCTAATTACCGTTGAAGCAGAGGATCCCCCTCTTCCTTCTTAGCGAGAGCCATCGTGGTGAAAGGGCTCATGGAATGGGAACGATTTGACACTGCTGAGGATCGATTCTTGAGGGAATCCGTAGTGCGTCGTTACCGCCGATAAGGGCGTCAAGTTAACTTGGCGAACTAAGGTGGTACCGCGATCATTCGTCCTTAGAAGTGGTCGCTTTTTATTTTTTGGAGGAAAACCATGGAAATCAATTTACCTAAAGGCACACACGACGTCATCTTGGATGAAGCCCGTGCTTATGACCGTATCGAAACCGTCTTTAAAGCCGCGGCCGATCTCTACGGCTTTAATGAGATGCGCACCCCGGTGATCGAACACACCGAGCTTTTTGTGCGTAGCGTCGGTGATTCTAGCGACATCGTCCGCAAAGAAATGTATACCTTTAAAGACAAAGGGGACCGCTCGATCACGCTTCGCCCGGAACTCACCGCGGGTATCATGCGAAGCATCGTCAATAACAAACTTTATGCCACCCAAGACCTTCCTTTGAAGGCTTACTATGTCGGTCCGGCGTTCCGCTACGAACGTCCGCAACTCGGACGGTTCCGCCAATTCAATCAATTCGGTGTCGAAGCGGTGGGTGTCACTTCTCCCTACAGCGATGCCGAAGTCATCATGCTCGGCTTCAACGCCTTGAAGATGTTGGGCTTTGAAGACATCACGTTAAAAATCAACACCCTGGGTGATGAAGCCTCACGCAATGCCTACCGGGTCGCCTTGAAAGACTACTTTGCCTCCCACCTCGAAGGCATGTGCGAAGACTGCAAAGTCCGCTACGACGTCAATCCCTTAAGAATCCTCGACTGCAAAGTCCCCGAAGATCAAAAAATCGTCGATGGCGCCCCGAAAATGAGTGCTTATCTCTCGCCGGAAGCCAAAGAACGTTTCGACGCCATCTTAGCCTTACTCGATGCTTTCTCGATTCCCTACGAAATCGATGAAAACCTCGTCCGTGGCTTGGATTACTACTCGCACGTCGTGTTTGAATATCACTACACCACGAAAAAGGGCGTCAATGTCGGCGCCATGGGAGCCGGCGGTCACTACGATAACCTGATCTCCGATTTAGGCGGTCCCGCCTTAAGCGGTGTCGGCTTTGCCTGTGGCATCGAACGCGTCTATGCCCTCTTAAAAGACGACGAACTGCTCGTCGGTACCCAAGAAAATACCGACTTCTACGTCATGCCGCTCGGCGAAGCGGCCTTACAAGACGGGTTCATGATTGCCGCTGCTCTACGGGCCGCGGGTTACCGCACCGAAGTATGCCTTGAAAACAAGAACTTCAAAACGATGTTCAAACGCGCCGAACGTAAAGGCAGCCGCT
>CAZKHP010000191.1:0-2065 GCA_964552695.1 uncultured Staphylococcaceae bacterium
TCTTCGGCACCACTGATCATGAGAATCGGGATGTCTTTGCGGATCTTGCCTAAGAATTTCTTCTTGTAAAGACGGTTGAGGCCTTTGAGGAATTCACGGTAGAAGCCACCGGTGGAACCATAGCCGGTATACGGATCAGCGACATACTTCAAGACGTTGTCTTGGTTATAGGATAACCAGTCGAATTCGGTCTTCGCGTGAGGAATCTGGCTGTTGTATCCGCCAAAAACAAGGGAGTTGAAGAATTTGGATTTCTTGGTGTAGCCTTTTTTGCCAACCAAAAGACGGGCGAGTTGATAACCGATCTTGACCATGAAGTCCGGACCGTTAGAACCGCAGATGATGGCTTTTTCGACGTGGTCGCTGTGCCGTTGGATGTAATCTTGGACGATGAATGAGCCCATTGAGTGTCCGAAAATGTAGGTGGGACGGCAGGAAATGCGAAGTTTCGCAACCAATTCATCAAAGGTTTCGACCATGATCCGGAAGCCGGATTTGGGGAAGAAGCCGAGTTCGGCAACACTTGCCGCGTTTTGTCCTTGGCCAAAGTGGTCCAAGCAATAAACGTTGTAGCCGTTGGTGTTTAAAAATTTAGCAAAATCGTCGTAACGGGAGGAGTGTTCTTCCATGCCGGTGGCGATGATGACATTGCCGACGGAATTATCAATCGTCCACGCGATACCGCGGATCTTTGAACCGTCTTTTTTGATCATTTCGATGATGGTGCGTTCCATAAAATTACCTCTAATTCCAAACACATGGTTATGTGTTTTTGGTCTTTTTAAAAGTATACAACGAAAAATCGATACTTTTTAGTGTTTTTTCAATTCTCGCTTTAATTCTTTGGCTTGACGGATACCTTCTTTGAGGTATTTCTTTGCTTCTTCCATCGGAATATCGATGTACGGGCGATGCTTCTTCAGCATGACTTTGATGAAGAACCAACGCGACAACGGTCCCCCTAAGTGATAATACATCGCGCCTTGGGAAATAAAGAACTTTTTATCGTGGCGTTTATACCAGGTGGATTCGGTTTGGTCGACGTGACCTAAGACTGCTTTGGCAAGGTAGTTCCGTCCGGTGGTTAACATCAACCGGCTGGAGAACATCGAGTCTTCGCCGCAGTAGAAGCGGGCACCCGGCCCAAAGTCGGGATTGAACCAAAGGCCTTTTTTGATAATCCGTTCACGGTTGAGAAGAAGTCCCCAAACACCGTAGGAAATGACATCGCGGTATGTAGAGATTCCACCACCATGTTGACGGATCGGACGAATCACATTATCGGTAATCATGTTGAAGCGGATCGAGGTGGCGTTGCGGTGATGGACTAAATTATCTTCGATGGTTTCCCAATAATCTTTGATCATCGTGACATCGTCATCCATGAAGATGACCCATTCGGCCGTTGCTTCTTTTAAGATGGCGTTACGGTTATTGCTGACGCCTAGCGTCGATTGGTTGATGATTTTGACGGGTTGTCCATCGATGAGCATCACTACACGGCCGTCTTTGCCGCATTGGTTGCCGAAGATCGCGGGCCCTTGTAAATTCATCTTTCGGAACAAGGCAATGATTTGCTCTTCGGTTTTATTCATCGTCGTGACAAGGATTTCAAGTTTCATTTCTTTTCTCCTTTTAGCGGTTTTCTATTGAGCTTCCGATAATACTTTAAACCAGAAAGGACCCAATGGGCCATACAAGCGATGCTTTTAAAAAAGCCTAAACGTTCGACTTTACGGAAAAGCCTCCACTCGTAACGGATCATCTTCCATTTATTATAAGATACGCTGCCGATGTGCAAACGGTAAGTCGCTAAAATCGCTTTATTGCCTAAAGCAAAAGGCGTCTTTTCGCGAAGCAGTTTATAGAAACATGCAATATCTTCCCGGTAGACGGCGTCTTCCGGCATTAACGGTAAGCCAATCTTTTCGGTATCGATTAAAACCGTGAGGCACGTAATTGGGTTCGTTTTGATGATGTCCTTATAGGTGGTCTTTTCGGGAATGATGTAGTTATCAGTTTTTCGGGGTGTCCACCGGCGATAGGACGAGTACTCAAACGGACA
>CAZKHP010000192.1:0-2061 GCA_964552695.1 uncultured Staphylococcaceae bacterium
GCATGCAGGGGACTTCCCAGACGGTCAACGATGTCCAAATGACCTTCTTGCAAAGCTATGCCTTAACAAATCGTGACAAGAAATATGCGATGATCGTAGAGGGAAATTGGTGGGAGAACGAAGCAACGAGCGCTTTTGCCTCCATTGCCAAACGCGATCCATCAAGAGCGAAAGGCAAACGAGAGTATCGATATATGATGCTTCCCGCCATTGACGGGCAAGGGACGACCAAGAACGTCATGACTTCGCTGGAAACAGGCGGTCTTTTGGTAAAAAAGCAAACGGATGCGAATCGCCTTGCCGCGATCAAGCAGTTCATCCTTTCCACTTTGACCAATGACGCCTTGGCCTCGACTTGTTCAATCTCCGGCCTTTCCCGTCCTTATAAATTCACGATGAGTTCGGACCAATATAGCGCGATGACTCCTTTCCAGAAAACGGTTTATTCCATCACCCAAGACAACGCTCATACCGATATTGCTCATCCGTTTATCAAAAAGGCCAGCGTTCCTGTGACTTTCGCTTCTTCGAATTCCTATGTCGGGAGCGTTGTTCCTTTTGGCTCGAGTGGCAGCGCCATTGGGGCCTTACGAGCCTACGATGGCGATGTGGACAAAATCGAAAAGAATGTGAAAAACTGCATCTCCGAAGCAGATTGGGAGACTGTCATCAGCGAATGCCAAGCGAGCGGGTTCTATAAATAAAAAGGTCTTTCATGAGCGGCACCTTAACCCGGAAAAAAACTAAATTCACCTATAAGCAAACAAGCTATGGTTTTGTTTTCTTGATGCTTCTATTTCCCATCTTGCTTTTTTTGGTTTTCTACGTCGGCGGCAATTTTTATTCGTTTTTGCTCGCCTTCCAGAAGACCGACATCTATGGCAACGTCACTTGGGTCGGCTTTGATAACTTCAAGGCCTTCTTGAGCAAGATGACCGATAGCGGAGACGTCTTGTCTTATGGTTTCATCAACTCCTTGGAATTCTACGCGATCAATTTATGCATCAGCATGCCGCTTTATATCGTTTTCTCTTATTTGATCTATAAAAAAAGCTTTCTTCATGGCACGATTCGGGCGATTGCCATGGTTCCCCAAATCATTTCCGGTTTTGTCGTTTCCCTTCTTTTCGCCCATTTCTTGGGAAGCGATGGCGGCTTTGCCAAACTTTGCGAGATCTTTCATTGGAATAACGATGGCTGGTTCAACCCCTTGTATACCAAAAGCACAGCCTTCTTGACCTGCGTTTTTTATTCCATTTGGCTCTCCTTCGGAACCAATCTCATCGTCTATCCGAACGCGATGAACAGCATCTCTCCGGATATCATCGATTCTTCGAAAATCGATGGCGTGGACAACATTTTCAGCGACCTTCATTACATCATCCTCCCCCTGATCTTCCCGACCATCGAAACTTTCTTGGTCACTGGCATTTCAAGCATTTTCTCGGCGACTGGCCCACTTGTGGATTTCTATTTCACGGGGGCTCCGGAATATGTCTACATGGTTGGCTATTACTACACCATTCCTTTGATTAACCCCACGAGCAACACGGAGATGATGTATCCCTTCCTTTCGGCCGGTGGCTTATTGATGACTTTGGTTGCCTGTCCTTTGACTTTTGGAATGAAGTGGCTTTGCGATCGTTTTGGTCCAAACACGGAAACGGAGGGGCGTTAACGATGGCACTCCGCGATTTCGATTTGCTTTCCAGCGATCACTATCGGCGCAAAATGCGTCCGGTTTTGGTTTTCGACACGATTCTCAAAGGGGTGGTTTGGGTTCTGATGGTCGCCTATTGCCTTTCGCTTCTTTATCTTCCGATTTGGATGGTTCTCACCTCCTTCCGTGATTATTTTGATTACAACATCGATCCCATCGGGTGGCCGCAGATGTGGACGTTTGACAATTACGCTGAAGCCTATGCGGACTTGACGGTTGATGTCACGAAAGGCCTTCAAACCATCACCTACAACATGTGGGATTTGGCCCTGTTCTCGGTTCTTTACTCGACTGGCACGGCTTTTTGGAACACCTTCGTGACCACCTGCGTCGCCTACGTC
>CAZKHP010000193.1:0-2060 GCA_964552695.1 uncultured Staphylococcaceae bacterium
GTACGACAACATTTTCTCGCTCACCCGTGAACAACGTGAAGAAAAAGGAATTCCTAATCTTCCCGAAAACCTCAAAGATGCGATCAAAGAAATGAAAAAAGACCCCTTGATTCTTGAAACATTGGGGGATCACACGTTCAACAAGTACATCCAAGCCAAAGAACTTGAATGGGATGACTACCGTTGCCTCATTCATAAATGGGAGCTCGACCGTTACTTACAATAAGCGAAAACGCCCGCAAATCGGGCGTTTTTTTTAGCTCTTGAGTTTAAATTCAATATAGGCCGGGTTATGATCGCTATAGGCAAAGCCAAGGTTGTCGGCATCGTCGCCTGCCGCGATGTTTTCAACCTTCAGAACTTCAAGGTTCGGGCTAACTAGGAAACCATCAATCGTGCATAGGAAGTTGTCCAAAATACCATTGTTGTTTTCATCTTGCCAAGGAATGCTCGGATCACGGCAAGTCGGAATATTATCCGCTGCGGCAATCGTCATCCCCGTTCCCTCCAAATCGTAATCGGGATCGGATGGGTCCAGGCGAAGGTAATTCCACCAATAATCTTCAGGACGTTCCTGCTCATAATTGTCATACCAATCGGGTTGGGCGGCCGGATTGATGTAGATTCCGTTCGAGGCAAAAGCTGGGTTATCGTAAATAACATCGTGGTTGAAATCTCCGCCAACAAGTACATAATTGCCAGCACTGAATTCAGCGGCAAGGGTCCCCTTGAGTTCATTGAACTGGCGCGCACGGATTTCTCCGGTAGCATCATACGCTGAAAGGTGAACGTTGATGATCGACAAATATTTGCCGGTGGTACCGACCGGGATTTTGGAGATGGAATAGCATCGGTCTAAATCAAAAAATTTAGTTGGGAAAGCATCGGTGACATAAAAGGATTTTCTCACCGATGATTCAATCGAGTATCGGCTGAACGTCGAAATTCCGGAATTGATTTTTCCAATGGGTTCATTGAGCGGATAGGCCAAATATGAACTATGAAAGTTGACCGCATGAACATAGTCATAGGTCGTGAATTCATTGGCCATGTTTTGTAGTTGATTGACATGAAAACTTCGGTCCGAATTGGTATCTACTTCCTGAAAAAGCGCGAAATCGACGGGTTTTCCATAATCTTGCTCCAAATCAACAATGGTGTGGACAGCACCTTCGGTATTGTGAAGCGCAGCATCGGCCGATGCTGCACGGGAATGGCTTCCGACAGTGTGGGCAACACCCCCATGGCTGGAAACATATTCGGGTTTATAATCATTTTCATCCATGAAAAAGTCATAGGCCCGGTCATAGGCGCCGAAACCAATATTGTATGTGGATGCCGAAAAGGTAGTTCCGGAAGTTGGGATGCTATCGTCATAGAGATCGCTATCTTGAATTGTTTGGGTATTCAAGCCAAAGACAATCAGGCCTTGATCATCCGGTATGCGCGAATAGTTTCCAATCACATAAACCAAATAACCACCGACGGTAACAACCATGGAAAGAACCAAAGCGCCGACCGTCAACCCACCGATTTTCAAACCTTTTCTAAGCTTTCTGTTCATGGTTTTGTTCCTTTTCGTTGACTTGAGCTGTATAGTGATCCATTTGCTTGGCCACCGCTGCTTCGGCTTCACAACGTAGTTTTTCTATGGCTTCCTCTTTGGGCAACGAATAATCGGGGAACAGTGGTTCACCGATGGAAATGGTACAAAGAGGGTATTTTCCTTTGAATAATCGGTAGATTCCTTTGGCCGGTCGATATGAAATCGCGAGCGGAATGACCGGTTTGTTCGCGCGGTAAGCAAAGGAGAAAACGCCTTTTTTGAAGGGTCTTAACTTGTCTTCATAATACCACATGGAACCTTCGGGATAAAAATGGAGCCAACGTCCTTCTTCAAGGAGTTTTAAAACATCCCGTTCAAACGAACGGATGGCGGCAAGGTTCCCGCTGGGGATGGGGACTGCCCCTACCGTACGAAATGCGGGCCCTAAAGAACGAAGCAAGTTGTTTTTCCATATCGTAAAGTATTGTTTCCGCGGATATATCGCCGCACGAAC
>CAZKHP010000194.1:0-2037 GCA_964552695.1 uncultured Staphylococcaceae bacterium
TGACGGCGATTATTTCGTCGGCAGCAAACCCGCGGCCGAAGCCAAGACCTGGGGCCAAAGCCATGAACGTGCTTACGTCATCGATGGCCAAGCCACCGGTTATGTTCAACTTGGTATCAAACAAATGGTGCCCGAACCCGCCGGAGCCAACTATGAACTCAGTTCCGGAGCGTACAATTACATGTTCTCCAAACCCGGCACGGTCCGTACGGAAACCGCCGGAGGCAATATTCCCGGCTATTATTACGGAAGTGCCGATATCCGCCTCAGCGAAGCCTCATTCCGTCCCGCCAAGGGCAATGCCGCGACCGATACCTACGCCCAATGGAATGCCTACATCTTCCTCAATCACTCCGATGGTCTCAACATCGACTTAGGCCTCATCGGGAACTACTATCCCGCGAGCAATACCGTCAAATGGCGCATGGTCCGTAACTGCTCCTATGCGGCCGGACACCCGGATGCCGCCGGAGGCACGTTTGCCGTCATCAACCCCGCGGTCACGATTGCCGAAATGACCTACAACCAAGCCACCGATGATTACCGCAATGCGGATGATCTCCATATCGAAATCATTGGTACCTTGGATAACATCACGTTAAAAATGACCAATCTTCGCACGAACCAAGAATATACGCACGTAGAAAGCCACCCCGGTTATAAGACCGCGGATAAAATCGTTTACGGCCGTATCCTGTTAGCGGCGTCCTTCTGCCCGGTGGTCGGAAACTTATGGGATGCCCGCAACGGCGGTTATCTTAAAAACGTCGTCTTTGATCACGTCAAAATCGGACGTTACCAAGAATCCGGCGAATATCCCGAATCGGTGCTTGAAGACTTCTATCCCGATACCGAAAATGTCAACAATGGCTTTGCCCAAGGCGCCGACTGCGCCGATTGGTTGATGGGAACGCATGCTTCCGAAGGAACCTATAACTCCGGACTTCCGTTTGCCGCAGGTGAAAAATGGGTCTCGTTCTCGACCTTCTACGATGGCACGAATGATGTGTACAAAGGCTATCGTTTCTAGGAGTAGTTATGAAAAAAATCGTAGCATTGTCTTTATTAGCGGCTTTTAGCCTCAGCGGATGCGGAACGACGTCTTCATCTTCCTTGGATTTGTCTCCCGAATCCATCACGATTGAAACCGCGGACCCGACGGCCGGCGATGTGTTGGTCGGAAATACCTTACAACTGATCATTGCCTCACCTACGGTGGGTGCTTCTTTAAGCGTGACTTGGAGTGTGGACAATGCCGCGGTGGCTTCAATCAGTGAAGATGGACTCTTCACCGGACTTTCCCGAGGCGTGGCCGTGGTGACGGCGACCTCCAAAGTCAACTCCGGAGTGTTTTCCACGCGCAGCATCAATGTTACGCGCGCCCCCGGGTATCGCGTGATGGACGCCAACGGAAACGTCGTGGTGGAAAAAAGCGAACTGTATAAATCCATCATCTATGCCGCGCAAAACTCGCTGTCCAGCAACAAGCTTTATGTCCTTGACGAAAATGACGTCGAGGTTTTCCGTTATTCTTCCGTCACCAAGTATTATTGTTACTTAGGCGAAAAATACGAAAAGACCGTGACCGGTGAATCCGCGGCGGCCACTTTCGTCAAAGACAATCAAAATGCTTATGTGATTGACTCACGGGGGCAAAATTACACCCATCTTTCCCAAAAAGTTTTGCCCTATCGGAGCAATATTCCCGGAGAAATGTTTTCCGGCTCCTATATGTACCACTATTCGCAAACCGGCTATTCCCTCGGGGGTGTCGGATTTGGTTACATCAAATTCAAACTGGAAATGTCCAAACTAAAAATGAAATTCGATGACACGATGGTCGAATCCGACTGGAACGCCTACATCTTCACGCCGATCGTGACGACCGATCCGTGGTCGTTCTGCGACGTCGGTTTGATCCATGGCGGAGGTTCCACTCGGGGCTATTGGAACGTCGTCTTTGCCAATAATGGCACGATGCATTCGAAAAAAGATGGTTTAGCGACCATCATGGAGTATAACGAAAGCGACGGCTAT
>CAZKHP010000195.1:0-2027 GCA_964552695.1 uncultured Staphylococcaceae bacterium
ACGTTTGTATCTCGTTCTTAACGATTCAATCCTTGCTAGAGCCCCTGCTTTCCAAATCTGGACAGGCTTAGCCAACGCGGATTTAAGCCTCCTTTCTACGGTAGACTCACGACACGCGGGAGATGTTTATACCTATTATACGGACGCGACCATTACAACCTCGATGACTTTAAAAAATGTTGGCGGTTCATCCATCAACCTTTACAACATCAGCAATTCAGGATGCCGGAGTACCTGGGACCAAATCACCTTTACGACGGCCGTCACTAACTGGGACGGTCCTGCCAACTATTCTACCTCCGTCTATACCGCTCCAATCGTGGGTGAACAATATACCGTCACACTTCACAATGGTGGCACGGTCATCGGCACCCAAACGGCCTATGAAAATGTCACTTTTTCCCCGACAGCAGGGTCTGTTTCCGGTTATCGTTTCCAAGGTTGGTACACGGATACCGCACTAACGACGCCCTATACTCCGAGAATTCTGACCGGAGCTTATGACCTTTACGGAAAATTTGTTGAAATTGATGTTGTCGGATCTTATCGTATTTTTATCGAATCCACGAACACATGGTGGTATAACTCCACTCCGAGAATCGATATCGAATTTTGGAAAGATTCCGGTACCCATACTACGCTTACGATGGTCAAGGAAACTGGAAATCTGCACAGCGTCATTTTACCCAATTGTACGTTCAACTTCATGAAACTTTATCGGAAAGATCCCAGTACAGGTAAAAACTGGAACGTCACCGGGAATATCCCGATGAATCTCACGGAATATAATGTTTCCAAATTGACCGGGCCTTTAGATACCAACTATGCCTCTTCACTCACGACTACCGAGTTTGCTTCGAGCGACCCTTATCTTACTTCTTTACAATCTGGCGTCCCTGCCTTAGGTTGCAGCAATTTTTCTGCGGCGGATACACTCATGGCAACGTATCAAGGTTTAGCCAATAATGAAAAAACCATTATCGATGCCCTTCGCATTACCGCCGGCAGCGAAAGCCTGACCTACCAAAGTGTTCTCTCCTACTATGTCGGTTGGAAAGCCTCTCAAACCCCAGCCCTCCCTTCGTTTGCCACGTATCTTCGCGAGGGTTCAAATTCCTTAATCTTCGTGTTGTTTATTGCGCTTGTCGGCTTCTTCTCGGCCTTTGCTTTCTTCTTACGCAAGAAAAAATCCGTTTAATCTTTTTAAGCCATCGTGGAATCGGTGGCTTTTTTTTAGGATGGTGTACCCATGAAACGAAAACTCATGTTTTCCTTTTTGACGCTTGCTGCCGCTTTGATATTGACCGGATGCCAAGTTGGGCCTTCGGATTCTTCATCCGGCCATCTATCGGAAGAATCATCGTCTTCCATTAACGTCACTCCAACGCCTTGGACTGTCACCTTTGATCTCAATCACGAAGGGGCCCCGATTCTCGACCCAGTTATGGCAGTCGATGGTGGAAAAATAACAGCTCCATCGTTTAATTTTACGCCTTCTGAGGATACCTTCTTAGGCTGGTTTAAAGATTGTGAATCCCTCGTCCCTTGGTCCTTTTCAGAAGACAAAATTTGGGCGGACCGCACTCTTTTTGGCGGTTGGCAAAGCATCCTTGACGGACACGCCGATTCTGAGAATCCGGGTGACTCCGAGGATGAATATGACTATTACGATCCCGACTTTTATCCCACGGTTTTTGCCATCACCTTCGACGCGAACTATGAAAATGGTCCGGTTTTGGTTAAGCAAGTGGCTGAAAACACAACCGCTCAAGCGCCTTTGTTTGCTCGAACCGGGTTTTCTTTAAGCGGCTTCTTTGATCAACGGGAAGGCGGTCTAAAGTTTGATTTCACAACCCTCATTTCCGGCCCGCTCACCCTCTATGCTCATTGGCAGGCGTTAGTGCCCTATACCGTCACTCTCAATTTGAATTATGCGGATGCTCCGGCACCGACCACCCTGACCGCTTACGAAGGCTTAAGGTTACCCCGTGTGAACGCTCCGACCCGCGACCGGTACGATTTTATCG
>CAZKHP010000196.1:0-2025 GCA_964552695.1 uncultured Staphylococcaceae bacterium
GCCGGAGAGTTCGTTGGGATAACGTTCCATGAATTCACCGATTTTGACGACACGGCTGACGCGACGGACAGCCAAGTCGATTTCTTCTTTGTCAAGTTTACGGACTTTGGTGACGACCGCGCCGTTTTGCATGACTTCGCAAGCATCGTTCAGAGAGAATCCTTTGGTGGAAAGCTTCACATTCAAGGCGTTGAGTTTGGCTTCGTAGTCTTTGATAAGCGAGGCCGCTAAAGCTTTGGGATCGGCACTGGTGTGCAGTTGCATGCCAAGGATTTCTTTGGCAGTGTATTGCGAAACTTCAAAGCGGTCGATGAGTTTGACCACCACTTGTTTGCTGTTGAGGGCGCCTTTTTGATTCTTGCAGTCATGAATGGCGCTAACCATCGCTTGCGGATCTTTCAACAATTCAATCAAACGGACATATTTCCGTGCGGTGAAATCAACCACCGACATGCTTTCTTTGACGTTTTTAAGGCCAAAGGAAATGTTTTCGTAGACGGTCATGTTGGGCCACAAGGCATAGTTTTGGAATAAGAAGCCGACGCGGCGCTTGCTGGCGGGAATGTTGATTCCGGCGTCGGAATCGTAAACGACTTTTCCACCGATGGTGATACGGCCGCTGCTTGGAGTTTCCAAGCCGGCGATCATACGAAGCGTCGTGGTCTTGCCGCATCCGCTGGGTCCCAATAGGGTAATAAAGGCGTTATCTTCGATGGTGAGATTGAGGTTGTCGACGGCGTAGAATTTTCCCCACCGTTTGGTGACATTCGTCAAGATGATTTCTGGCATGTTGTTATCCTCCGATACCTTTGTCCAGGCTGGCCCCGGTCAATTTATTGATGAGTCCGTTACAAATGAGAATGAAGACGATTAAGATCAGGTTGATACCGCTTGAAAAGGCGTAGAGCCCCATTTCATCGAAATAGTCGAGCAGCGTTGTGACGATCATCGATTGCGGAACCAGCAGCATAAACAGCGTTAATTCGCGCATCGCGGTAATAAAGGGTAAGAGGTAACCGCTGAGAATCGACGACTTTTGAATCGGGACGACGATCCTGAGTAATCGTTTGTGCCATGGGATGTTTTGAATCACCGCAGCTTCTTCGATTTCGCCGCTGAGCTGCATCATCGCGTTCAGCGAGCTTCTGGAAGCGAAGGGAATGTATTTGATGGTACCGACCAGAATGAGTAAGGTGAATGTTCCCCACAGCTTCATTTCGTTACCGAAGACGAAGTAAGCAGCACCGAAAGCCAAGGACGGAAGCAGATACGGTAAGAAGGCGATGCCGTTAACATACGCGGCCCATTTGCCTTTACGGTTTTTGCTGACCGAGTAGCCGGTGAGGAAGCCAATCGTGCCGGCCAATAAGGCGCAGGCCACGGCAATGTAGAGGGTGCGTCCGAAGGCGGACCATATTTCTTTGTTATAAAGTAGACCCAGGTTGCCATACATGCCGTTTTCACCGCCGGCATTGTCGGTGACCCACCATTTGAGGGTGAACGCACTGTAATCGCCCGGGTTCGGTAAGAAAGTTTCAATGGCGAAGCTGATGAGTGGGAAAATGCTGATGAAGAAGGTAATGACGATGAGAAGGATGCCGATAACATATTTACCGACTTTCCCCAGGTCGACGACGCTGGCTTGGCCGGATTTACCGGTAACGGTCGTGTATTGTTTACGGCCGCTGGTGGTCGCTTGGTTAAGCATCAAGATGCCCACCCCGATCAACATCATCACAATCGAGATGATGCTCGTCGCCCCCTGCAAGTTGGCTTTCATTTCAACATATTTGGTTGATAAGGTCGCTAACTTTAAATAGTGCGGGACAGGATAAGAGCCCATCGCACCGCTGAAAACGAGAAGAATCGTGGAAAGGATCGCGGGTTTAACCATCGGAATGGTCACGCGGGTGAAGATTTTCCATCTGGGTGTATTTAAAATCGTTGCCGCTTCTTCCAAGTTGGCGTCCATGTTTCTAAAAATCGCCCCGATGAGGATGTAGGCAAACGGGGCATAGTGAATGC
>CAZKHP010000197.1:0-2019 GCA_964552695.1 uncultured Staphylococcaceae bacterium
GATAGTTGTCCCCGTCGCGCTTATCATTAGTGCGGGCACTTCCCTCGGCGGTTATAAGATCATGAAGACCATGGGGACAGGAATGGCTAAACTTCATAAATCCCAGGGATTTGCTACGGACATTGCTTCTGTCATCGGTTTGATTTTGGCCACGGTGTTTGGCCTGCCCATCTCCACTGGCACAATCAAAGCAACTGCCATCATGGGGGTTGGGGCGGCTAAAAGCTTCCGCCAAGTCAAATGGGGCAAAGCGGGGGAGATGGTGCTGTCCTGGATCTTCATCTTTCCAGGGACGGGGCTCATCGCCTTCGTGCTGACGATTATCTTTGCGGCAATCTTCAAATAAGGAGGAAGATTCATTATGTTCGGCAAGAAAAAGAAGAAGTCCAATTACTACTTCGATTCGTTCCCGGAGCTCTGTCATTTCTCGGTTCAATGCTGTGACTTAATTTTGGATTTCATGAACCATTTCGACCACGAAAAGCTTGAGGAGACCAAGGTGAATGTCCATCTCATCGAGCATGCGGCCGATGACAAAAAACACGAAGTAACCGAAAAACTCATGACCGAGTTCATGACTCCGATCGATCGGGAAGATGTCTTGCAGTTATTGAAGCTCATCGACGATATCACCGACGCGATCGAGGAAGTCTCGCTTAAACTTTATCTCTACGACTATAAAGAGTTACCGCCGGATACCATCCCTTTCACTCAATTGACCCTCGAATGCATCCAAAAGACCGAGGAATGCCTCAAACACTTCTCGGATTTTCAGGACCAAGAAGTCATGCATCCGCTCATCAGCGCGGTCGTCCACCTCGAAGAAGAGAGCGACACTGAATACATCAACGATATGCGCTCCCTTTATCTCAACGAGACCGATGGCTTCCGTCGCCATAAGGCGGAGGCAATGTACACGATGCTCGAAGAGACGTCGGACCGCTGCCGCGAAGTCTGCCGTTACGTTCAGATTATCATCTTCAAGAATCTTTAATCCGTTTGCTTCTTTAACTTTTTATTATTCTCGAATTTTGTCCTGCTGTCTTCAAGAAACCACTTTCAGAAAAGTTTTTCATGAAAAAATGGGGAATGATGATGGCATTTTGCTATCATGATTCTGTTCTAGTAACAAACGAAAGAAAATCATGAGCATCGGACAATTTTTCTCCCTCGTCAATGCACACCCCTTGGCTTATTTGGTTATCTTACTGAATGTGGCTGTGATTTTTATCAACGGGTGGACGGACGGCCCCAACGCCATCGCCACTTGTGTGATGACTCGGTGCCTGTCCTCTAAAAAAGCCGTCTTTATGGCGGCTTTTTTTAATCTTTTGGGTGTACTTTGCATCGGCATTTTGGCTAGCTACCTCGCTGATTTCTCAAGCGTTTCGAAAACCATTGCTAGTTTGATTAGCTTCAATACCTCAACCGATGCGGCTCTCAACGATGCCTTAGCCGCCCTCTCCTCTGGCCTTATCGCCATTGTCATTTGGTCCTTAGGAAGCACCTATTTCGGCTTTCCCTCGAGTGAGAGCAATGAGCTCGTCGGCGGCATCACAGGCGCCGGTATGGCATTATCCGCCCTAGCGGGGCTTAATTGGTTCTCTGCCATCGCTTGGAGCAGTTGGTATAAGGTTCTCTATGGTTTTTTTGGCTCCTTGATCCTGGGCTTTTTCCTCGGTTATGGTTTAACCAAGTTGATCCAGTTCCTTTGTCGCAAGATGCGACGTGGCCCGACTACCCGTTTCTTCTCCAAAGGACAAATCGCCTCCGCCGCGTTGATGTCGTTTGTCCACGGCATTCAAGACGGAGCCAAATTCATTGGTGTCTTTATTCTTTTGGCCAGTATGCTAGCCGCGCGTGGTGGCGATGTCACTTCCCTCGAGAGCGCGTGGTGGATGTATGTTCCCACGGCCCTCATCATGACGGCGGGCACCTTAATGGGCGGCTACAACATCATCAAAACCTTGGGCTCCGAAATGGCAGACCTCGAAAAATACCAGGCTTTTGCCACGGATA
>CAZKHP010000198.1:0-2017 GCA_964552695.1 uncultured Staphylococcaceae bacterium
TCACCGACATCGGCGATATCGACGACAAGTCGTTCAACCAAGGCGCGTGGGAAGGCCTGAAAGCTTATGCCGAAGAGCATGAAATTTCACACCAATACTACAAACCGTCCGAACAATCCACGACTGCTTACGTAGAAGCGATCGATCTCGCCATCGAAAACGGTGCTAAGATCGTCGTCACCCCCGGTTTCTTGTTTGAAGAACCGATCTACATCTCGCAAACCGCTCACCCGGATGTCCACTTCATCCTCTTGGATGGTGAACCTCACACCGCCGACTATTCCACCTATCACACCGGAGCCAACGTCCAACCGATCCTTTACGCCGAACAACAAGCGGGTTACCTCGCCGGTTACGCGGCCGTCAAAGATGGTTATCGTTCCTTAGGTTTCATGGGCGGCATGGCCGTTCCGGCCGTTGTCCGTTTCGGTATGGGCTTTGCCAAAGGCGTCAATGATGCCGCGGCCGAACTCAGCGTCCAAACCACGTTAAAATACCACTACACCGGTGGCTTCTCGGCCACTCCGGAAGTCCAAACCAAGGCGACCACTTGGTACCAAGCCGGCGTTGAAGTCATCTTCGCCTGCGGTGGTTCGTTAGGTCAATCCGTCATGGCCGCTGCTGAAACCGAAGGCAAGAAAGTCATCGGCGTCGACGTCGACCAACATAAAGACAGCGACACGGTCATCACCTCGGCTATGAAAGGCCTTGGCGTCTCGGTCCAAATCGCTCTCGATGCTTACTACACCAACCAATGGGAAGGCGGTTCCACTTGGGTCCTCGATGCTTCCAATGACGGCGTCGGTTTACCGACCGCGACCGAATCTTGGGGTTTCGAAAACTTCACCGTCGCTCAATACGATGTCATCTATGGCAAGATTGCCGATGGCACCGTTGAAGTCGTCGTTGATATCGCCTCGGGTGTCGATGCCACCGGTATCGCTGCCTTCGATTTAGGCTTAACCAACGTCACAATCTCCTTCGAAGCTTAATTCGTTTAAGCACTCCATACACGGGAAAGGGCAACCCCCTTTCTCGTGTTTGTCATATTTAGAACACTAATCGAGGTATCTATGGAAACTCCTTACGTCATCGAAATGCTGCATATTACCAAGGAATTCCCCGGGATCGTCGCCAATGACGACATCTCGCTGTCCTTAAGAAAAGGCGAAATCCACGCCCTGCTCGGCGAAAACGGCGCCGGCAAGTCCACACTGATGAGCGTTCTCTTCGGTCTCTACCAACCGGAGAAAGGCGAAATCAAAAAGAATGGAAAAACCGTCAAGATCCATAACCCCAACGATGCCAACGCCCTCGGCATCGGAATGGTGCACCAACACTTCAAATTGGTTGAATGTTTTTCCGTTTTAGACAACATCATTCTCGGCGTCGAACCCACGAAGACCGGCTTTTTGCAACGCAAAATAGCCCGTGAGAAAATCGTCGCCCTGAGCAAACAATACGGTTTATTTGTCAATCCCGACGCCAAGATCGAAGACATCACCGTCGGCATGCAACAACGCGTCGAAATCTTGAAAATGCTGTATCGTGAAAACGAAATCCTCATTTTCGATGAACCGACCGCGGTTTTGACCCCACAAGAAATCGTCGATTTGATGCAAATCATGCGCAACCTCACCAAAGAAGGCAAATCGATCCTGTTCATCACCCACAAACTCAACGAAATCATGGAAGTCGCCGACCGTGTCTCGGTCTTACGCCGCGGACATTACATCGGCACGGTCGACGTCAAAAACACGACCAAAGAACTGCTTTCGAAAATGATGGTGGGCCGTAACGTCGATTTCTCGGTGCATAAAGCACCCGCACAACCTACTGACATCGCCCTGGAAGTCAAAAACCTGAATGTCATTTCCCCGTTATCGAAAAAGCACGTCGTCAATGACGTTTCCTTCACCGTCCGTAAAGGCGAAATCGTTTGTGTCGCCGGCATTGAAGGCAACGGCCAATCCGAACTCGTCCACGCCATCACAGGTCTTGTCGATCCCGATGGTGG
>CAZKHP010000199.1:0-1975 GCA_964552695.1 uncultured Staphylococcaceae bacterium
TAGCCATGAACCTTGTGGCGCATACCGATGCCGGAGGTTATATCAAAGTCGCGACCAAAGTCAGCGGAGGCAGCATGTTCTCCGGTGGCAGCAGCGTCTTCAGCGAAATTCCCGATAACCCCAATTTCATCCAATCCCAATACGATCTTTTAGCCGGTGTTTATCCGACGTCCTATGATCAACTCTTATTGGTCGTCGATAACCAAAACCGTGTCGATGTGACCATCTTGGAAGCTTTAGGCGTGGATATCAACGAATCCTACGATTTCAGTGATTTCCTTGGCAAGAGTTTCAAAATCATCCCGAACGATTCCTACTATGAAGTTTCCGGCAGCAAATTCATTCCCGGAACCGATTATGAAGCGATGTTCCTTGATCCTGCTTCGGTGGAAATTTCCATCGCCGGTATTATGCGCGTCAATCCCGATGCTTCGAGCGAACTGCTCTCGACCGGATTGAACTACACGACCCTGTTGACCGAACATGTTTTAACCTTGGCGGATCATTCGGAAGTCGTGACCGCCCAGATTGCCAGTCCGACGATCAACGTTTTGACCGGCAGTGCCTTCAATAGTCAAGTCACCTACCAAAGCGTGATGCGTACTTTGGGTGGAGATGCCACACCCACCGGCGTTCAAATCTATCCGGTTTCGTTCGATTCCAAAGACGCGATTAAAGCCTACATCGATGCGTACAACGTCGGCAAAGCCGATGCCGATACCATCGTTTACACCGATTTGGCCGAGACCATTTCCACAACCATCTCAAGTTTGATTAACACGATTACGATCATTCTGGCCGCTTTTGCGGGTATTTCCTTACTCGTTTCCTCCATCATGATTGGCATCATTACCTATGTGTCAGTGGTGGAACGGACCAAAGAAATCGGCATTATGCGGAGTTTAGGCGCCCGTAAAAAAGATATCGCCCGCATTTTTAATGCCGAAACCATGCTCATCGGTTTTGGCTCCGGTATTTTAGGAATCGGTTTGGCCTTCTTATTGAACTTCCCTGTCAATCTCATCATCGAACGTTACATCGGTGTGGCCGGGTTCTCGGTGCTCACGCTTCCGACCGCCATCGGTTTGATTTTGCTCAGTACGTTATTGACCCTTATTGCCGGATTATTCCCCAGCCGTATCGCGTCCAAAAAAGATCCTGTCGTGGCGCTAAGAACCGAATAGCCAATTTTCCACATTTTGGGTTAAAATACGATTGAGGTGATTTCCATGCTCAGTATCTTTTCAGATTCCCTTTCGTGGAATCTTGGCATGACCATCGGCATCGTCCTGGCTCTTGCTTGCATCTTTACTTTCAGTATTCTTCATATGAAACGTAAAGGCGTCGCGCTCAAACGCAGCGTCGCAATTCTTCTTTATGCGTTGATGTTGATAGGCTTTCTTGTGGCCGTTTTAGCCTTGTTTATGGTATGGGATGCGGTGACTTGGGCACAAATCGGAACGTTCTTAACCGATACCTTGGCCTTTATCATGAAAAGCATTGCGTCAATCATCGGCAGCGTCGTGACCGTTTTCGTCGCCTTGATCATCATCAAAGTCGTCAAGTTGTCGCTCGATCGGTTTGCCGCTCGCTCCGGTCCTTTACAAAAACGCCGTCTGACGATTTCCAAAGTCAGCATGAGCCTCACCCGTTACGCGGTGGCGGTCATTGCCATCCTGGCCATTCTCGCCATCTGGGGCATCAACGTCCTTCCTGCTTTAGCAGGTCTTGGAATTTTAGGTCTTGTGGTTGGTTTAGGCGCACAAAAGCTGATCAACGATATCATCAGCGGCTTATTCATCATCTTTGAACGCCATTTCGATGTCGGCGATATCATCGAAGTCGATGGGTTCAAAGGCGAAGTCATCGATATCGGTTTGAAGACCACCAAAATCAAAAACTGGAAAAACGAAATCAAGATTATGTCCAACGGCGATGTGACCAAATTGGTCAACTACTCCAAGGATTCTTCGAC
>CAZKHP010000200.1:0-1962 GCA_964552695.1 uncultured Staphylococcaceae bacterium
CAGGACCGTTGACGACGCAGCCCATGACGGCGACCGTCACGGTCTTATGACTTTGTTCAAGGTAACGGAGAGTGGCTTCGGCTAAATCCTTGACATCCACTTGGGTCCGTCCGCAGGTCGGGCAGGAAACTAGTGTGGGATAGTTCGGATACAAACCGACATCATGGAGCAAGCGTTTGCAGGCGATGATTTCGTCTTTGGGGTCGGCGGTGAGCGAAATACGGATGGTGTCTCCGATGCCTTCCAAAAGAAGAGGGGCAAGACCAGCGACCGAGCGGATAATGCCAACATCCTTGGTTCCGGCCTCGGTAATGCCTAAATGAAGCGGATAGGGGAACGTCTGGGCGGCTAACCGGTACGCTTCGATGGTTTCCAGCACATCGCTTCCCTTAAGGGAAAGGACAATGTCATGGAAGTCGAGGTCTTCGAGGATACGGACATGCTTCATGGCTGAGTCCACGAGTTTTTGAGCGGTGTAATGCGAGTCATAAGCGTGAATGGTCTTATCCAAAGAACCGGAGTTTACCCCGATGCGGATGGGAACGTGGTGCGCTTTGCACGCTTCCACGACTTTTTTGATATTTTCGATGGACCCGATGTTGCCAGGATTGATGCGGATCTTGTCGATGCCGTTTTCAATGGCTAATAGGGCCAAGCGGTAGTCAAAGTGGATATCCGCGACCAACGGAATGGATACTTTGGCTTTGATGGCCTTGATGGCGTGAGCGTCGGCCTCATCCATGACGGATAGACGCATCAAATCCGCGCCATAAGCGGCGAGTTCATTGATTTGAGCGACGACTTCGTCGACGTTTTCGGTTTTGATCGTGCACATCGATTGGATGAGCACCTTGTTTTGGCCACCCATGGGCAGGCTACCTATGGTAACCGGGCGGGTTTGTGTTCGTTTTGTCATTTTATCACCGTTTTCTATTATATCATCGACCCGAAACGAGTTTGGGCTTTTTGATAATAAACGGATTTACGATATTTTACTAGATATCTCCATCTTTCCGTGATAAAATAAGCACGCAATCAAATCGGAGGTGTCAGTCATGCGTGAGAATATTATCTTAAAATGCACGGTGTGCGGTGAAGAAAACTACATCAGCACCAAGAATAGACGTACTCATCCAGACCGGATGGAGATTAAGAAATTCTGCCCCCGTTGCAATAAAGAGACTGTCCACAAAGAAAAGAAATAAGGGTGCGCCCTTATTTTTTCTTATCCACTATGGAAATCATCCCTATTGTATACCGCCAATTCTCGGGCAACACCTATTTGATCGGGAATAAAGGCGAAAAAGTCATCGTTATCGATCCCGGCATTGCCTCGGGTGAACTTTCTGTTTCGCTCAAGTCCGAATATTCGGGCGTGGAAGCCGTTTTGCTCACTCATGGACACTTCGACCATATGGGTGGTGTCGACTTTTTGGTGGATGCCTTCCATTGTCCTGTTTATGTTCACGAAAATGATGCCTCGTTCCTCCATAATCCACGTTACAATGGTTCCGCTTCCTATGGAAAAAGCGTGATATCAAAGGCAGAACCGGTGACCTTCGGCGATGATGAAACATTAAACCTTCTTGGTATGAGTATCCAAGCTATCGCTACGCCGTTTCATACCAAAGGCAGCGTCTGTTACTGGTTTAAAGACCTGAATGCGCTGTTTACCGGAGATACGCTCTTCAGAGGCGATATCGGACGGACCGATTTGCCAACCGGCAGTGAACGAAGCGTCGAATTCTCACTTGATAAACTGCGTAGCCTTCCCGAAGACCTAGCCGTCTATAGCGGACATGGCCATCCGACCACGATCGGACGCGAGCTCAAATTCAACCGATATTTCCGAAAATAAGCGGGAAAAAATAAAAAAGTTGCTTATTTGGAGCCCATTGAGTAGAATATTAAAGGCTCAAAAGGAGATTTACTTATGATTAACGTCACAGAATTAAGACCCGG
>CAZKHP010000201.1:0-1958 GCA_964552695.1 uncultured Staphylococcaceae bacterium
GTACCCCACCTTTAAGGACTAAAAAACCTCGGAAGAGCCGAGGTTTAATTATATACTAGAGAGCCTTATTGATGCAACCGAAGATTTGGCACTTGGCACGAACGACTTGACGGATGCCTTCTTTACCCGGTCCGATGATCTTACGAGGATCGTAAACATCCGGATCTTTGGCCAACACGGCACGGACAATCTTAGTCCATTCTTGTTGGCATTCGGTATTGACGTTGATCTTCGCGGTACCGCGTTCAATCGCCATCTTGATTTGGAATTCGGGAATGCCCGAACCGCCATGGAGAACTAGCGGGATTTTCACGAGATCTGCAATGATTTTCATTTCTTTGAAACCGAGTTTCGGTTCGCCATGATAGGGTCCGTGGACAGAGCCTAAAGCCGGAGCGATGCAATCAATGCCAGTGGCATCGATGAGCGCTTTGCATTCGCTCGGGATGGCGTACATGGATTCGGCCACGACGGCGTCTTCTTGACCGCCGACACGACCGAGTTCCGCTTCGACGCTGACGCCGCGGGCATGGGCATATTCGACGACTTCTTTGGTTTGACGGATATTTTCTTCAAACGGAAAATGCGAAGCATCAATCATGACGCTGGTGAAGCCGGCATCGATGGCCGCTTTGCATACGTCAACGTTATCGCCATGGTCCACGTGAAGGGCCACAGGGATCGTAATCTTGTGGTCGATCATCAATCCTTTGACCAAACCGACGACGGTGTTCCATCCGCCCATATACTTGGCAGCACCGCTGGTGACACCGAGGATGACGGGGGTTTTGAGCGCTTGCGCTTCATCGAGGATAGCGGCAGTCCATTCAACGTTGTTGATGTTGAATTGGCCGACCGCGTAGTGTTCTTGATAGGCTTTGTTAAGCATTTCCTTCATGCTGACTAATGGCATAATGTTTCTCCTTTACCCAATCGGGCAGTTTAGTAAATTTCTTCGGTTTCGGAGGGCTTTTCCTCTTCGCCGTCTTCTTCTTTTTCGTAACCGGCTGCGCTATCTTCTTCCGAGGTGTCTTTTCCGGTCTCTTTATCCAGCATTTCGATGTATTCTTTTTCTTCTTCATCGTCATCGCTGATGGTTTCGACGTCGCGGTAAACATCGTTCATATCGATGTGGACTTTATCGAAGGTATGATGGGAACGAAGGTCCCACATATTTTCGCCGAGCGTGACGAAGCGGCCGTCCAACGAAAGGTTCGTGTAGAAACGGCTGATTTTCTTGCGGGCGTCTTCTTCGCTGAGCCCTTGGATTTTGACGATTTCCTCCCACATCTCTTTGAACGCGATGGGGGCGTTTTTCGTCGTGATGATGTCGTAAGCGATGTCGAGCATGGATTTGTTGAGCATAGTGTTTCTCCTTTTACATTTTGCTGGGCGCGGTAACGCCGATCAGATTGAGCGCATCTTTGAGAACGATGCGGCTGGCTTTGACGAGTCCTAAACGGGCGGAAGTCATAGTTACGTTGGCGGTATCGATGATGCGGCATTCGGTGTAGAAGCCGTGAATCAGATTGGCCAATTTTTGAATGTAGGCGGTCATCTTCTCGGGCGAGCGGTTGATCGCACTGGCGAGCACTTCGCCGGGATAATCCGCGAGGTGTTTGAGCAAGGCCAGTTCGCTCGGTTCTTTCAGGTTCGACCCACTGTCATCGATGGACAGGTGACGGGCCGCAGCGCTTCGCAAGAGCTTGCTCAGCCGAGCATGCGCGTATTGAGCGTAATAGACGGGATTGGCACTGCTGTTTTCAGTCGCCAAGTTCATATCGAAGTCCAAATGGGCGCTGGAAGCTCGGGCAACGAAGAAGTAGCGTGTAGCGTCAACGCCGACTTCGTGGCAGAGTTCCTTGAGAGTCACTCCCACGCCGCTACGTTTGCTCATTTTCATTTCTTGGCCGTCTTTAATGAGACGGACCATTTGAATGAGCTCAACTTCGAGGATG
>CAZKHP010000202.1:0-1928 GCA_964552695.1 uncultured Staphylococcaceae bacterium
AAACTCAACCGTAAACCGCAAGATGTCCGCACCGGAAGCAGCGATTTGAACTGGTACCACGGCAGCGAAGAATTCACCTTCAAAGTCAAACAAACCATCAACCTTGAACCCGGAACGTATACCCTCAAAACTTATTTAATGGCGGTTGCCCCGACGGAAATCGCCCATAGTCAATTGGATGTTTACATCAAATTATCTTCGACCAATACGATGACCGTGGATATGAAAAACGCGATCAGAGGCTGGGGATCGCCCGAAAACTACTATGTCCCTGCCGAAATCACGAATATCGTCATTCCGACCGCCACAAGTGTTGAAATCGGCCTTATCGGCGCGGGTTTACCCGGTGCTTGGGGCCACTGCGACGACTGGACATTAGTCCGCGCTTAGGAGAAGTCCATGAAAAATACGTTCATTTTAAATCTGGTCCACCGACCCGAACTTGCTCCGGAGTACGCCGAAAAGATTACCGGACAAGGCCAACACGAGAATATCGCTAAGAAGGATTTACGCGATGAATCCTTAGAAATTTTCAAACTTCAGCAAAGCATCGCTCATAAAAATGGGTTAAAGACCACGATTCAAATGACCTATGCGTCGCTCTTCAGCGAAGAAGCTGTCCGCTTAGCCAAAGAAGACCATGAAAAATATGGCGATGAAATCGGCTTAACTTTGCTGGGACTCCCCTGCAAAGAATTCCGCGAAAAGTACAAAACCAAAGATTTCTGTATCTGGATGTTCTCTTGGAAAGACAAAGTCGAAATCGTCAAAGACGTCTTTGAGCTCTTCAAAGAAAAATTTGGGTTCTATCCTCAGTCCACCGGGTCCTATTATATGGACGCCGAACTCATCAACTACATCAAAAAGCAATACCCATCGGTAGTTTCCGCGATTGCGACCTGCTGGGAAGAAGGCCCGAAAGCGTATCATACTTGCAACAACTCGTGGTACACCTTCATGGACGGAGGACCTTGGAATCCTTGGATTCCGTCAAAACAAAACTCCGCCGCACCGGCCGCCTCCAAAGAAGAAGACAGTGGTATTGTGGCTATTCCTCACCTAAGCCGGGATTTACTGGCTTGCTTCGATGGCAACGGGAGCAACTTTGGAACGCATCCTCAAAACGTTTTAAGGGGAATGATTTACCGAAATGGAGAATACCCTTACCTTTTCAACCTCATCGACCAATACCGTCATCTTGCCAAATACAACAACGGATACTCCTACAACATGATGTTTGTCGGTCCCGGATGGATGAACAAACTCGGTCGTTGGGAAGCTCCTTACGAACTTTTAGTGAAGGCTTATGAAGACGGTTGTGCCTATTACGGAAAGCTCAAAAAAGAAGGAAAACTCATCGATATGACGATGGCGGAGTTTGCTTCTTATTATCGAGATAATAAAGAATACAAAGAACCTGAATGTGCGTTATGGGAAGATATTCTCTACGGCGGTGGCAAAGAACTCTTCTGGTACGCCGATCCGTACTTCAGAACTTGCATCGATTTAAATCAAGGCGGTGCCCTGATCGACCTTCGTCCATACGTCGCCAAATTGATCTGGCCGGTAGGAATCGGAACCAAGCATGTCTACGATGCGTCGTATCCTTACCTCATTCAAGCCAACTACCGCGCGGGTTACTTTACCCACTATGCCGGGGAAGGCACTATCAAATCCGCGAAGATATCCTATGAAGGTGAAGAAGTGGACTTAGCGCTTTGCCGCACCAAAGGCCATTTCTCGCAAGTCGGAAAGACTCGGATTTTAACTCTTGATCCCGTCGAAATCGAGTTCAAAAAACTCACCGTAAAAATAAGGTCGAAATTGTCATTTGAGGAAGGTTCTTCTGCTATCAAAATTGAACGCGAAATATTATCGATTTCAGACCCCAAAAAGAGCATTGAGATAAATGAGTATATGACCGGGGC
>CAZKHP010000203.1:0-1922 GCA_964552695.1 uncultured Staphylococcaceae bacterium
CCTCCGGAGATCACGTCATCTCGTTCAAAGCGGTGGACTTCTCCTACCGTCAAGCCGTCGAAACCATTCAATACTTGATGAACAAGATCCAAACGTTGGCCCTCAACGTCAAACGGTATACCAGCGGTGGCACCGATCAATACCGCGACTGGGATATCGAGACCTATTTCCCGAATGCCGCCACAGACATCCAATCGTGGGCGGATAGCCTCGATGCTTTGTACGCCAAATTAAAGCCGATGTCAACCGTCAATGCTCCCTCCGAAATCAGCAACCTTAAGGTCGCTTCCGCACGTTTACGGAAAATCGCCGGAGATATCAATAAACTGCCGAGTCTCATGGTTCAATTCTCCGACGGTGATTCCTCGGTCAACCAAATCCTTGGGGCCATGATGCAAAACTTCCTTCGTCCCGGCATGGAATTCGAACGCTTTATCATCCACGGGGATGTCAAACTGGCGTCTCCGCGTGCCAATTTCTTTGTGAAAGGTTACGAAAACGTCGCTCGCCTGGTGCTTTCCTTTACGGATAACGACTATGCCGCCAGCGGCCGTAAAGACGGCGAACTCTCCATTTGGGTCAACCATCCGCGCCAATACATCGAAATCATGCAAGAACTCATCGACCGCGAGTACCACGGCGATATGAAAGTCACGCTTTCGCAAATGCCGGATCAAAACAAATTGATTTTGGCTAACGCCAGCGGACAATCCCCGGACGTGGCCATCGGTGTCGATCACTGGATTCCCTACGATTTCGCTTCCCGGAATGCGTCGTTGGATTTACGCCAATTCTCGGGCTATGAAGAGTTGGTTTCCCATTTCGCCAAAGGCGCGATGATTCCCTATGTTTTTGAAGAAGGCGTGTTCGGGTTTCCCGAAACACAAAATTTCTGGGTCACTTACTATCGGAAAGACATCTTGTCTTCCATCGGCATCAACCAGATTCCGCAAACGTGGGATGATATTATCTCGATTCTCCCGTTACTGCAAAGCTATGGCATGAACTATTTCGTTCCGCTGTCTCAATACAGTGGTCTTAAACCGTTCGTTGCCACGCTGCCGTTCATCTATCAATTCGGTGGGGATTTGTATACCGCCAATGGCATGCAAACCGCCATCAACAGCGAAGAAACCTTAAAAGGCATTTCGTTGATGTCCGATTTATTCACGCTGTATAACATTCCCGAATATGTCGCCAGTTTCTATAACAACTTCCGTTATGGCACGTTACCCATCGGCATCAGTGATCTTTCGACGTACTTGTTACTCGAATCGGCCGCTCCTGAACTCGACGGCATGTGGGGCATGGATTTACACCCCGGCGTCGAAGATGAAGACAGCGGCGATATCGTCCGCTATGCCGCTTCCGGCGCGCAATCCTCGATGATTTTGGAATCGACCAAGTACCCCGAAGAATCGTGGGACTTCTTACGGTGGTGGATGTCCACGGACATTCAAGCCGAATTTGCTTTCTTATTACAAAGTACCTACGGTAAAGCTTATTTCTGGAATAGCGCCAATTTGGATGCGTTCGCTCAAATGTCGATGCCCAAAGAGTACAAAGACGTCATTTTGGGTCAATGGGAATATGCTTTGGAAGCCGCTCGTATTCCGGGTGCATACATGGTCGAACGGGAAATCTCCAATGCCTGGACCAACATCGTGTTCAATGGGGTCAACCCGCGACAAGCGATTGACGAAGCGGTGCGTGTTGCCAACCGCGAAATCCTCTATAAAATGGCGGAGTTCGGTTATGTCGTTGACGGCGTGATCGTCAAAGACTACCCCGTACCCAGCATATACACCATCGATCGATGGCTGACGGAGAGTTAATATGTTCAAACGAATGAATAAACCGGCGTGGTTCCTGGTTCCTTATTGGACGTTGTTTTTCGTCTTCGTCGTGGTCCCTGTTTTGGC
>CAZKHP010000204.1:0-1921 GCA_964552695.1 uncultured Staphylococcaceae bacterium
AAATGAAGTAGGACAGCGTCTTTTTGAAATCCTTCGGGTAACGAAAAGGCCTTTTTATAGATGATTTCTTCGCCTTTGGCCAAGGTTTTGGTGACCCCTGAAAGTAAGGATTCGATCGGAAAAGGAACCAAAATCTTACCTTGCATCGGCGTATGCAAGGTCGGTCTTTTTACGATGGCGTAATCCCATTCCCCATTGAGAGAAATGAACGAGTCCCGAACCAAATTCGGACGCGGATATTCCGGTCGGACATGATCGGGTTTTAACTCGGCGGCATATTTAGTTTTCAGTGGGTTCATGGGCATGCTCCTTGGCGTGGTGTTTGAGGAGAATGGAAACCGGAATGATGATGACGACCAGGATTAACGCAGCGACAATGAAAATCGAAGGCGTCAAAATCGATTCTTGGTCTTCGCTGTATTCGATAAAGGAGGTATGAAGAATGATGGAACCGATGAAAGGGCCGATAGTCATCGGAAGTAAACGGCTTCCGATTAAACGGATGCCTTGGAACATACCGACTTCGCCTTTTGGGGTTTCTTCACGAAGCATGGTCCCCAAATTGGTTTCAAGCATCAGGTTTCCGCTCATGAGGATGGTTAAAGCGGCCGTGCTGAAGAAGACGTTTTTAAAAATCTCGTCGACCAGCGGTAACGCCATCAATAACAGACCCACGCCATAAATGGCGATGGCGGGAACCAATGTTTGTTGACAGCTCCGTTTATCGATGCGGCGACCATAAATGATGGAAACGATGCCAGCGAACAGAATGGCAATGCCGAAGACAAGGGCGTAATCATCACCGAGTTCCAAGAATTCCTTCAAATAAATAATCAAATAAGGAAGATAGACTTCGGTGGCAATGGCAAAGATCAAGAAAGCCGCAAGGACAATATAGAACGGTTTGTTTTTGGAAAAGGTCTTTTTTCGGAAACCATAGGTCAAGGTATCAAAGAAATGGGTGTCGTTTTTCTTTAAACGCGGAGAATCTTCCAGAATGAAGAATCCAAGCACGCCGGCGAGGGAAACCAAAATACCAAGGGCCAAGAAGAACCAGGACCAATGAGCAATGACTTCTTTATCCATGAAAAGCGTGCTGCTTAAGATGATGAGCAAAGCGAATAGCGGGGCAATCGAAATCACGCCTTCGACGATGCCACCGTTTTCTTTCGTGGTGATATCGGTAATCCATGCGTTATAACCGGCTTCGTTTCCGATGCCGCCAAAAAGTGTCATGACACAGTCCATAATGATGACGATCGAGGCCGTCGCCATGGCGGCCGCGGTGGCTCCGAAAACGAGGGCGGAATTGCTGACATTAATGAGCGCAAAGGCCATGATCGAAACGCCCCAGATGATATAGCCGGAAGCGATAAAAACTTTCCGTTTTCCCATGCGGTCACTGAGAGCGCCGACTACCAAGGTGGTTAATGTTGCTACCAAGGCGCTGGTGGCCACCATCGTCGCGATGACGTTGATCGGATTGACCCCGGCTTCATCTTTTAACATTTCGTAGACGAATTCATTGAAAAACAAATTTTCGACGGTCCACGCGATTTGCCCGACCAGTGCGAAAAGAATGATTCCCATCCAAAACTTGATTTGCCCTTTTTTCTTGACCATAAAAAAACTCCATTTCGTATCATATCAATTATAAACATTTTCCTCTTTCTGTTAATACCAATCGTTGTTCAACTACTACGTAGTGTTCTTATGCTATATTGTTATCGAGGTAAATCATTATGCGAAGAATCTTAATTGCCGGCGGATGCTTCTGGGGCGTCGAAGCGTATTACAAAAAACTGAAGGGTGTTTTGTCCACCAGCGTGGGCTACGCCAACGGGAATACCACGAATCCCCGTTACGAAGACCTGAAAGCCCATCGTGCCACTCACAGCGAAGCGGTGGAAATCGTTTACGA
>CAZKHP010000205.1:0-1900 GCA_964552695.1 uncultured Staphylococcaceae bacterium
AGGCGGCAAATAGGCTGATGGGAAAGGCAAAATGAGAACCTGAGTTCACCGATGCCAAACCCGATAAAAGGGCCAGCGCACTGAGCGTTTGCCAGCCATAGAGGGCCAGTCGTGTTTTGGCGGGAAGGCCCAACGTATTTTTGATTTTCGTCTGCGGTTTAACCCAATCCGTCACAATCAAGAATTGGCCGGTAAACATCGTTAAGAAATCTGCCTTACTCATCGCATAGACGCCTTGTGCGGGATCGCGCACAAACACCTTTTTACCGCGCACCTTATCAACAATCAGGTAATGCGTTTTGCCTTGGTGTTCGATCAGGGCGATAAACACGCCGCGGGTCGAAAAGACCTCCTTCTTGCTGATCACCTTGTAGCCTTCCAAGGTCAGTCCGAACGGACTTGCCATACTCACCAAGTCGAGAAACGACAAAGGTCCCTTTTGGTGGGTGGCGGGAAGGGTCAGATAGTCCTCATTATGACTCATATCGGCCAAGATCATTTTCAAACACGCCCAACCGCAGTCGCGGGCCGTGGTTTGCATCACGAAATGGTGCATGGTATCATCTCCTACTAACTAATAGGAGGATGACCTTAAAAATTGTCCCGAAAAAGAAAAAAGGCCCGATTGGGCCTAATTTTTTAGTAGGATTTACGGCGAGCTTGTTCGGACTTGAGTTTCCGGCGAAGACCGGGTTTCAAGTAGAATTCACGTTTGCGAGCCTCTTGGAGCGTACCAGCCTTGTTGACTTGACGTTTGAAGCGGCGGAGAGCGTCATCGAGCGATTCGTTCTCACGGACTACTGTTTTTGGCATAATATCCCTCCTTCTTTAGCGGCTTGCTAGAACAACGGTTTAATTATAATATGGCCCGAGCAGTAAAAGCAATAATATCTCTAAAATCTTTATCTTTAGATAATCTTCGGACCGGCACTGGTGCCGATACGGCTGGCGCCCGCTTCGACCATGGCCACGAGGTCTTCGTGGGAACGGATACCGCCACTGGCTTTGACACCGATGTCGGGACCGACGGTCTTGCGCATCAAGGCGACGTCATGGACGGTGGCACCGCCGGTGCTGAAGCCGGTCGAGGTCTTCACATAATCAGCGCCCGCTTCGACGGCGAGTTTGCAGGCACGGACTTTTTCTTCATCGGTCAATAAGCAGGTTTCGATGATGACTTTGAGTAAAATCTTGTTGCAGGCATCTTTGATGTCGCGGATTTCGTCGAGCACATACTTGTCGTTATGGGCTTTGAGTTGCGAGACGTTGATGACCATATCGATTTCGGTGGCCCCGGCAAAGATCGCTTCGCGGGTTTCATAGACTTTGACGTTACTTAAGGTGGCGCCTAACGGGAATCCGATGACGGTGCAAACCTTAACCTCGCTGTCTTTAAGTTGTTTGACGGCAAGGGGGACAAACGCCGGGTTGACGCAAACGGAGGCGAACCCGTATTTTTTGGCTTCCTCACAGAGGGTGATAATGGCTTCCGGAGTCACGTCCGGTTTAAGCGCAGTGTGGTCGATTAATTTATTATAGTTCATGCTGTTTACCTCTTTCTAAACGCTATTATACCAGTTTTTTGGTATTTACAAAATAGCGTTTAAGCCCAAAAAGGGAACAAAAAAACCGAGCAAGCTCGGTTTAATTGGAATTTCTTATTCGCCGCGGTTACCAATACGGTTGGCGGTGACTTTTTTGGTCGCTGCGGCCTTCTTGGTGGCTTTGACTTCGGCTTTCGGGGCGGCGACGGCTTTTTCCGCGTTGACCACGGGTTTCTTGGTCGCTTTCTTTTCCACCGCTTTAGGCGCGACTTCCGGGACACTCACGACGGCCTTGCCATCGTAATAGCCACAGTTGGGGCACACATGGTGCGAACGGATCATCGTCCCACAATGGG
>CAZKHP010000206.1:0-1897 GCA_964552695.1 uncultured Staphylococcaceae bacterium
TGTCGAGATGGTCCAAGCCAGTGGGACTTCTTCCCGTCTGTATCTGAAGAACACGTCCGCCGGTAGTCCGAAAACCGAAGCGCTCTCGCAAGGCTTAGCCCTCAGCGCCAAACTGATCAAAGACGGTGCCATCCGCGTTCATGGCGGTGGTTTTGCCGGAACGATGCTGGCGTTCGTAAAAAACGAAGAAGCCGAGAGTTATCTCCAAGCCATGCAAGCAAAATTCGGCCCCGCATCGTCACTGATTGTCACACCGCGTGATACCGGCGTCATTGCTTTCTAAACGTTAGCGGCCTTCGGGCCGTTTTCTTTTGCTCATTTTTTGTAATCGCTTCCAGAAAAACGACTTTAAAAGAACGTAGTTCTTTTATTTTTTTGTGGTTTCGTCAAAAACCGTGATAACGCTTCCAAAGAACGCTTACAAAAATACATCGCGAAACAAGTGTGCTAAGGTAGTGGTGCGTGGGAGTATTACCCATCGCAGGAGGTTCTCTTATGGAAAAGAAATTCCACTTGTTCCATGGTGAAGATAACCATTCCAGTTCTAACGAAGTTGTTAACAGTGTCGATGAAGCCGTCGCGTCTGCACGTGACGTTTGCTTAACGAATAGTAATATAGCCGTCAAACAAGCCTTCTTCATGACGTCGGGCTTCAGCCCTGTCTACTTCGCGTTCTCGTTGCAACGTTAGTTCACGACCGGAAATTATCTTCACCAAAAAAGGCGGGGCGCCCCGTCTTTTCTTTTACTTTTTTTCAAGCTTCTTCTTGATCGCATCCAGCGTTTCTTTGGAAAGCACGTGTTCAATCTTACATCCGTCGATCTCGGCGATTTCGGGAGAGACCCCCAACGAGATGATAAAATCCTTGAGCAGGGTATGCCGTCCATAGACTTCTTGAGCAACTTTTAAACCTTTCGCTGTCAATTCCGGGGTATGGTATTTGCCTTCTTCGAGATACCCGAGTTCCTGAAGTTCCTTGATGGTCTTCGATACGGCGGCTTTAGACACACCTAAAAACGAGGCAATATCCACCGATTTGAGCGTTTCTTTCCGCTTCGATAGGATATGGACCGCTTCCAAATAGTCTTCATAAGCACGGGTGAGAGTCGACATGCTGGGTCCTCGCTTGTTACGCCCATTGTAAACCCCGAATAAAAAGCTTTCAAGGAATAAACCTTTAACCCCTCTTTTACAATATCGCTTGACTTCGATTGAGGGGGTGGCGATAATGTTAACGAGGGTTAACTTATTGCAGCCCTTAGGGAAACCAGACCATGAAAAAAAACAACCAAAAACTACGTTTATCCTACGGCCAAGAAGGACACCTCTCCGATCTTGTGATTGGGCAAAAAGGGAAAATCTTGGCGCTTCATAATGACTCATCCGCCCTCCGGAGACGCCTTCTTGATATGGGACTGACCACCGGGGTCGTCGTCGAAATCAAAAAGATTGCCCCTTTAGGCGATCCGATTGATATTGTCTTACGCGGATACGAACTCTGCATCCGGAAAGCGGAAATGGCCAACATCGATATTCGGGTGGTGGATTAAATGCGTATCGCGTTAGTCGGCAACCAAAATAGTGGCAAGACCACGCTATTTAACCTGCTCACCGGCAGTAACCAAAAAGTCGGCAACTGGCCCGGCGTGACCATCGAACGGAAAATCGGCATCCTCAAAGGCACCGACATCGAAGTCGTGGACTTACCCGGCGTCTATTCGCTTTCTCCCTATACCGCGGAAGAAGAAGTTTCGCGTCATTTCGTATTTGAAGAAAAACCCGATTTGATCGTCAATATCATCGACGCCACCAGTTTGGAAAGATCCTTATACCTCACCACCCAACTTTTGGAACTCGATGTCAACGTCGTGATTGCCCTCAACATGACCGATATGCT
>CAZKHP010000207.1:0-1896 GCA_964552695.1 uncultured Staphylococcaceae bacterium
CGGGTCTGAAGCAGCGAGAGAGCTGATACAACGTGGTCATCAAGTGACCTCGCTGGCTTTGCCCCCAATTCCAAAGGGAGCACAATTACCCGGCGAAATGAAACTTTCGTTTGGCAATTATTTGACGCTCACCGACGATGAACTGCGGGGCCATCTTCGCGGATGTGATGGGTTGGTTTTTGCCGCCGGCGTGGACGAACGGGTTGAAGGACCTGCTCCGATCTATGACCTTTACGATAAATTCAACATCAAACCGCTTGAACGCATTCTTCGCTTAGCCAAAGAAGAAGGCGTTGATCATGCGGTGGTTTGTGGATCCTATTTTGCCTATTTTAACAAAGCTAAACCCGAACTCCATCTTGCCGAAAATCATCCCTATATCCGTTCCCGCATGGTTCAAGAAGAAATGGCGCTTTCCTTTGCCAAAGAAGGCATGGATGTGTCGGTTTTGGAATTGCCCTACATCTTCGGCGCTCAAAAAGGGCGTAAACCGGTTTGGGTGTTTCTCGTCGAAATGATCCGTCAGATGAAACGGACGACCTATTGGTGCAAAGGCGGAACTGCGATGGTGACTGTCCGCCAAGTCGGTGAAGCCATTGCCGGCGCGCTTGAACGCAACGCAGGCGGTAAAGCCTATCCCATCGGTTGGTTTAACCTAACTTGGCAAGAGATGCTCAAAATATTCCATAAACACATGGGCACCGAAAATAAAAAAATCACCATCATCCCCACATGGATTTTCAGAATGGCGATGAAAAAGGTTGAAAAACAACAGCGGGCCAAAGGCATTGACGGTGGTCTGAAAATGGTGAAGTTTACCGACGCCATGACAAGCGAATTCTTCATTCCCAAAGAGTTGGGTTGCTTGGATTTGGGCGTGACCTACGATGATATCGATGCGGCCATCAAAGAATCCGTGGAATTATCTTTAGAATCTCTCGACCATCCCACAGAACTCGTAGCGATGAAAGGCGAATAAAAAAAGACGGCGACTTCGGTCACCGTCTTTTCGTTTACTTCAAGGCGTATTCGATTTCTTCGAGTTCTTCCGGTGTGAATTCGAGATGATCGAGGGTTTTGAGGTTTTCGTAAAGTTGATTCAAGGTCCGTACGCCGATGAGCGTGGACGTCATGCGCGGATCGCGGACGACCCAAGCCAGCGCCATTTGGGCGATGCTTTGTCCACGGCTTTTGGCAATCACGTCCAACTTCTTGAGCGAAGACACGACATCATCCGTGACATCGGCAGGGGATAAGAAGTGAAGAAACTTGTTTTTGGCACGCGAATCATCGGGAATGCCATCAATGTATTTGTTGGTCAATAAGCCTTGTTCCAGGGCGCTGAAACAAATGGTGCCACGGTGGAGCAAGTCGTATTGGGTGTTCAACAAACCATCGTATTCGGTCCAACGGTTGAGCATCGAATAGCTCGGTTGGGTGATGACATAAGGAACATTGAGTTGGTCGAGAATGGCATGGGCTCTTTTCAAATCGGCGGAACCATAGTTGGATAAGCCCACATAAAGGGCCTTTCCGCTACGGACGATATCCCGCAAAGCGAGCATTGTTTCGCGTAAATCGGTATCGGGGTCAAAACGGTGGTGGTAGAAAATGTCGACATACGGAATCCCTAGATTCTTCAGCGATTGATCCAGCGAAGCCATCAGGTATTTCCGCGATCCGCCATCGCCATAGGGACCCTCCCAGCACCAATAACCGGCTTTGGTCGAAATGATGAGTTCGTTCCGATACTCGATCAATCCTTCCTTAAGGACTCTTCCCAGTGTGCGTTCGGCGCTTCCGGGAGGAGGACCATAGTTATTGGCTAAGTCAAAGTGGGTGATGCCATGATTAAAAGCTTCGAGAATGATCGATTTGCATGTCTCATAGTCGTTC
>CAZKHP010000208.1:0-1893 GCA_964552695.1 uncultured Staphylococcaceae bacterium
CTTCTATAGACGAGGCCATGTCGTCGATCAGATTATCCGCTAATTCATCAAACTTGGGGTCATCAGTGTCTAAATCCTTATCTTGTTCGCAGAAAGAGCGAATTTTCTCTTGGATGTTCATTTTTTTGCCTCTGGGTTATCCGGAAAAACCGAGTTAATTTTACCATCTGTTTTATTGACCTTCACTCCAACACCACAAATATTAACTGGATCCGTCGTCTTGTTATCAATCGCCTTGTTTTTACTTTTTCTGCTCGCCCACCATCCAGCTACGATAATTTTAAGACTGCTCCAATGCCGCGGAAACCAAGCATGCCCCATGTCCCTTCTTTCACGAGAGCGGTTATGCCGTTCAATATTTCCAAGGCGTACGCCATTAGGAAGCGTTTTAACTACACGGTAATTCCAATGATGTCGCTTCATGAATCGGATATTAGCATTCCCGTGTCCTCCGCTGATGAGATGCGTTTTGTCTTTATCAAATTTTCCTTTGAGAGTATGGTCTATCCCATCCTTTTGGTACGAGCCTTTTACTTTAATCACGAGCCAAATAACAGAGACAATAGGAATAATTCCAAAGACCGCCGCCAATAACGCCCTAAATGAACCGACAATCTGATTCCACGCATCCGCTAAAACCATAACCATACTTCCTCGAGCGATTGCTCAGCATGAAAGTACAGTTGTAATCAAATAAAAACAAGGCTCTTGGACGATTCATCCATGCTTTCGGACGATGGGTCAATGCATTCTACTGGCGGTAGAGTTCTTCGATGTCGTTATTCCCCTTATCGATCACCATTTTGAATTGGGAAAATAGTTGTCCGGACAGCAAAAGCGAAGCGCCATCGGAAAGCGCGGATAGGCAACCGCAAAGAATCCCAGGCCAAACGGCTGCTGGGATAACGGCAGTTTCGGCGATAGAGAAAGCGACCAAAGATGTCGACAAAGCCAGATCCACTACAAACAAGTAAAACGGCCCAAACGAGAAGTCCTCCAAAAAATCTGGGCAACTCCGTGGTATTTCGACAAAGCTCAAAATCGAAACCATCAACCCGAAAGTCGCGGGAATCAGCGAGATAATGAATAACGCCTCTTGGCCCGTGCCCCTGTAAGTGAAGAAAATCGAAACCGCAAAACCAACATAGGCAAGAAACGAAACGCCTCTGAACCAAAGATTTTTCTTAAAAATAGGATTTTCCTTAGAAACGGCCTTGTAATAGACCTCATCTGTGTGCTGAACAATAAGAGTTTCTTCATCGGAGGCCGAATTCACGGACCAAATGACAAAAACGATTCCTGTTCCGAGGGATACCAATCCCCAAAAAACATCCAATTTAGCAAGAAAGAATGTAATGAGCGAAAAAAGGAATGTCAAAATCGCTGAAAGAATTAAGAGTTTGCGTGGTTTCGAAACAACTTTTCGGTAGCGCCGTACGACAATGATTTTCTGAGCGAGCTTGGCTTCAGTGGAAGGCTCTTCAAAGCCTGGCATTCCCACTTTTTCTTTTTCGTCATAAAAAAGATCATTGGCGGTGACATTTAAATATTTCGTGGCGGCATCAAACCTATCGGTTGAAATTTCGTTGTTGCCATTCTTCCATTTATAGATAGTCGAAGCGTCAACGCCAATTGCCTTCGCAAAATCAGTCAGTTTAATGTTTCGTTTCTTCAAAATGGCAAAAATATTTTCCACAATTATTGCGCTTCGGGTCTTTTTTGAGTCGCGCGGCAAAAGAAGATGAATTGGATTGTTCATAGAATCAGTATAAACCAACATTAATTTCCTGCCGATAATTGACCAAAGATTCTGCGAATTGAATCGCCCGCAAAGCCAAAACTCGAGAATCAAGGAAACTCATGAAAAATCCAATTCTGATTTTCGATCGTTTT
>CAZKHP010000209.1:0-1888 GCA_964552695.1 uncultured Staphylococcaceae bacterium
TGTGGCCTTTCAAAAATCAATGGTTTTGGGGCAATGGAGCGACAAAACTGAAAGACGGACGCTACTTCGGCTTCAATCTCGGCTTTGGCTTTGGGCTTCTTAAAAACGCTACGGAAAACATGCTCTTCCTCGATGGAGTGGCTCACAAACTGGATCAGATTACGTTGATCCGTGATGAAAAGGACCTGATGAAGCCGTGGGTGTTCCACAGTAACGACAAGCGTTTTGAAATGACGATGACGCCCACCTACGATAACTACACCAAAACCCAATTCGGTCCGGTGTTCTTGGAGTGCCACCAAGTATTTGGAAAATTTACGGGAAAAGTGGTCACCGATACCGGAGAAATCATTTCCATCAAAGATATGGTTGCCTTCTGCGAACACGCCAAAAATCACTGGTAAGAAAAAAGCCATCATTGCGATGGCTTTTCGTTTGCTTATTGGAAGATATCGGCAATCGAATCGAGGGTGTAATCGGGTTTGATGTCTCCCGAGATGATGTCTTGAAGCTTTGCTTCGCCCGAAAGCACGCAGATGGAAGTGACTCCCGCGTTGAGCGCGCTTTGGATATCCGTGTAGAGGCGGTCGCCAACGACGACGGTCTCTTCTTTTTTGTAACCGAATTTCTGCATCACCAGTTCAATCATGGCAGGGCGGGGCTTGCCGATGAAAAACGGCGCTTTGCCGGTGGCTTTTTCAATCATGAAGGCGAAGGATCCGCAATCGGGAGCAAACCCGAAATCGACGGGACATACCCAATCGGGATTCGTGGCAATGTAAGGAACATCCGTTTTCGTCAATAGACGGCAGAGCTCCATCAACTTTTGGTAGGTGAGTTCTGTATCATAGCCCATGAGTGCGACTTCGGCGTGTTCACTGTCGGACAACTCAATGCCGGCGGCCTTCAGTTCTGTTTTCAGACTTTGGGTGCCGACGCAGTAGACTTTTTTTCCGGGGTAATGGGCATGGAGATAAATCGCCGTGGCTTGCGACGAGGTAAAAAAGTCTTCCCGGTCGCAGGCGATACCCATACGGTTCATTTTCCGCACATAGTCATCCACGGATTTTGAGGAGTTGTTGGTGATGAAGACGTAACGCCCCCCGAGATCTTTGATTTTTTTCAAAAATCCGGGCGTCGCGTCAAAAAGGGAACCATCGTTGTAGAGGGTCCCATCTTGATCTAGCAAGAACAGTTTCTTGCCAGTGATATTGAGTTTTTTTTGAAAACGGTCGAGCATCCTTTAATCGTCGGCACCGCCCAAAGCTTCGAGCTTGGTGGTGGGAACGGGTTTGGAGTCACCGTGTTTGACGAAGAACATCGGAATGAAGGCTAAGGCACAGAAGACAGCGCAGTAGGGGAAGAGAATGTGGATGTTGATATCCATCAAAGCGCCGGAGATGATCGGCGTCGCGATTTGCGCGGCCATGCTGGCGGTGTAGTAGTAACCGGTGTATTTACCGATATTGGAACCGCGGGACATTTCCACGACCATCGGGTAGGAGTTGACGTTGATGGTGGCCCATCCGATGCCGGCCATGGCCATGACCACGTACATCAGAACGGCAGTGTTCGCAGTGACAAAGATACCGAGAATGAACGCAGCGGTTAAGACACAAATTCCGATTAAGATGGTTTTGCGGCGACCGATTTTGGTACCGACGAAGCCAATCGGGATAAAGGCAATTAACGCAGCAACTTGGGCGACCAATAACGGAATCGTATATCCGATATTAAGCACGTCACCGGCATAAACCGAGAATTTGGTAGTGGCGGCGTTGTAACCGAAGAACCATAAGATAATCGCAGCTAAAATCAACAAGAAACTCTTTTGAACATCTTTGGGCATTTTTTCGGCTTTGCCTTCGAGTTCTTCTTTGACTTCGAC
>CAZKHP010000210.1:0-1888 GCA_964552695.1 uncultured Staphylococcaceae bacterium
AGGGTTTGGGATATGTCTGGTGTCGATTGGCCATTCATTCATGCGATTTTTCACTCAATAGCTTTACCTATGTTCATAACGAAGATCCAGCTTTACCCACGTTTGATATGAGCCGAGAAGACCTTACTTTGATTCCTGCCTTAAAAGCGGCACAAGCCGTTGCGGGACATCCCCTAAGATTGTTGGCATCTCCTTGGAGCCCTCCAGGATTCATGAAAACCAACAAAGAAATGCTTCATGGTGGAAAACTACTTCCCGATTTTCGTGATTCATGGGCTCTTTATATCGCTAAATACGTTGAAGGAATGGAAAAACGCGGTTTTAAAATTGAAGCGTTGACTGTTCAAAACGAACCGGATGCAACCCAAACCTGGGAATCGTGCCTTTGGTCAGGGGAAGAGGAAGCCGTGTTTATCGCCGATCATCTTTTCCCTTCATTATCCGCCATTGGACGAAGCGATATCAAACTTCTAGCTTGGGACCACAATCGAGATATTTTCCCCGAACGCGCACGGGCGACTATGGGCGTAGCGCGCGCAATTCCTTTTTTATGGGGTTTCGCATATCACTGGTATTGTTCGGAAGCTTTCGACAATGTCACTCAAGTCCATCAGACATTTCCGAATAAGCATCTTTTGTTTACCGAAGGATGCGTTGAACTGGGCGGGACGCGTCCAACCGGACTTTGGGAACACGGGGAACGTTATGGTCGCAACATCATTCAGGATTTAAACAACTTTTGTGAAGGATGGATCGACTGGAATTTGTATTTGGATGAACGTGGCGGCCCCAATCATGTCAAAAATTATTGTGAGGCGCCGATTATGTATGACCGCAAAAAGAAAACGATCATTTTCAATCCTTCGTACCATTATCTTTGGCATCTCGCGCATTTTATTCAACCCGGTTCAATCCGTGTGAATTGTTCGGTTGAACAGGCTTCATTGGTTTGGGCAACAGCCTTCAAGCGACCCGATGGAACGTTGGTCCTCGTGGTTCAGAATGAAGCCGAAGAACGAAATTTGGTTCTTACGGTGGACTCCAAAAAGGCGGACATAGCGTTACCGTCTCATTCGATTGCCACCGTCATCATAAACCTTGAAAGGGAGGAGCAAAAATGAAAGAAAAAAAGTATGCGTTAGTTATTTCGGCGATGTTGTTCCTGTTGTCGTGCACATCCCTAGCCGGAGGACTCCAAGCCCATGCTGCGAATGTCACCTACGAGGCAAAGTCCACATTTCAATGTAATCACGTGCGTTATGATAATGATCGGTCCACTGCTATTGCGACTTTTTGGCAAGAAGATTCTTTTCCAAGCGATATCAATGCCATGTCGTATGGGCGTTTAATACTTAACGCCCCGTCGACAGGGACTTATTCTCTTGGACTCAATTATGCCGCAGGATCCTATCCCATCAAAGTGTTTGTCAATGGTTCTGAAAGCGACTATACATTACCCGACAATGGTTGGTCAGTGAGTACCTATGCATTCGACGTTTCTCTTAACGCGGGGAACAACGTTTTAATCCTTGCATTCAACAACTGGGGCGCTATTACCGGTATCAACGTTCCTGATACCTTAACCGTGGTCGGGGACGATCATTCCGGAGGTGTCTACCATGCCAATTATGCCGAACTAAGGGCAACCAATCTTTACGTTGCTTCTGGCTCCATTCATAATGCTGGGGCAACAGTCTACACTGGGCCGATCAATTATGATTCAAACGATGACTATGCCTCAAAAGCGGTTTTTAATGTTGTCGCAGGTGCATCGACATCCTCGATCGCGCTTAGTTACTATGTAACCGGATATAGCGATGGGTTGGCGGAGTTAAGTATTGCGGTTAATGGTGGAACTCCATTTACCTTGTCAGTCTATGAAACATTA
>CAZKHP010000211.1:0-1886 GCA_964552695.1 uncultured Staphylococcaceae bacterium
AATTATTGCTCAAACTGCGTGGACTGACGGTTCTTCAATTATTGATGCTTCGACGGTCATAGGCAAGAACAGCGAAGGCACCAACGTGGCTTTAGGCGATGTTGCTCCCTCCTATTCCATTGATGGCGTGGTAACTGCGACCGGTGCTTCCTTCAAAGATTACACCCACGACGCCACCCCCGATTCGAGCGATTCGAGCGCTCCGATCGTCACTTCTTACCAAAAGAAAGACGATGCCGCAACGACCTTCACGAAAGTCGTTCAGGATTCTACCAAGAACAGCGATGGCTCGTTGACCCCGACCAAAGACAAGTACACCGCGACCGCGACCACGATCAGCGACCTCTTCGGCGCTGGCACCGATGGCATTTCCCTCTCGGGCATCACGACCGCCATCACTGAAGCGGCCCGTTATAGTCAGGTGTTCGACGAGACCACCTATAAGGTCTACATCGATGACACCACAGTCGATAATGGTGCCTTCGCCAAAGCGCTCTTAGCTGGGTTCCCGATCTATGGGGATCCGATGAAAGGTTTGTTCAGCAATTTGAAATTTGAACAGAATCCCACCTATGACGATTACCTAAGCAAATGCGAATTTGATTGCTATGCCTATCCTTCAAAAGATTCGGCTGAGAGCGGCAAGTTCCGTCTTCAAGCCTACAGTTCCCGTCTCTCGTCATCAACAAAGACCTATCAGTATATCGTCCTCGTTGATATTTCGGAGATCGGCACTTCGGCCTTCACTGCAATCGATAACGCTAACATTACCTTCCCGGCTTAAGGAGGGGATTGTTTATCAAGCAAGCCCAGTTTTATATCGGGCTTGCTTTTCTTTTCTTCTTTTTTTCGGTTTCGGAAAAGTCGAAGGACGTTTCGAATCATTCCAAAAACCTAGCAAAACCAAAAAACGATTTGTAACACTTTCCATAAAAACGTTGGAAATGCGGTTCTTTTTTTGACCATTTTCCGTTTCGAAAGAACTTGAAAAGAAAGACAAAAGAGAACACATTTATCAAGTGGGAAAACCAATGCATCGAAAAATCATTCCGTTCTTATTGCTTCTCAATCTTCCAACCCTCGCCTCATGCAAGTTTGCTTTCTTGAATCCTTCTTCTTCTGCTGGATCCAATTCGAGCAACTCGACCTTTTCCTCAATGGTCCCCGTCGGTGTCTCGATTCCTGACGATTTCCCCTCTTTTAGCGTTTCCAACCATTCCAATTTGACCGCCCTTGGCCAAAAGAGCTTAGCCAGCGTCGGCGAGAAACATATCCTTGTTTTGCCGGTTTATTTCACCAATACGGACTCTTTTTCCTCCTCTGAGTTGTCCACCATCAACAATGCTTATAACGGACAGGCATCCGCGACTGGATGGCAATCGCTGCAGTCTTTTTATGAAACCTCTTCTTATGGCCAATTAAGTATTGATGCGACCATTCTCGACCCCTATTGCTATGAGGGAACCGATGTTGATTTTCAAGCTTATGCCAACAAGAACAATCCCACCTCAGCGACGTCCTATTTGGCCTATCTTGCCCTTAGAAATCTGCCCGCGTCTTTCGATTACAGTTCTTTTGATCAAGACCAAGATGGCTTCCTCGATGGTTTTGAGATGGTTTATAAAAGCACCCTCGAATGGGATGGCAAAAGCTCGGCGACCGAGGTTTGGTGGAACTTTACCACTTTCTCGGCCATCGGTTCCGGCACGACCGCCAAACCCAATGTCGGAACTTTCTTCTGGAGCCAGTATTCCCTTTTAGCCAATCATTACTACAATCCCAATATCGATTGCCATACTTTAATCCATGAAACCGGCCACATGCTGGGGCTCAACGACTATTATTCTTATGATAATGAAGGCGAGCCGGCGGGGATGGCCGATATG
>CAZKHP010000212.1:0-1857 GCA_964552695.1 uncultured Staphylococcaceae bacterium
TATTTCTGGCTGATGCCCTATATCGTCGCCACCGAAACCGAATACTTCATCGCCCTAATGGGACAAGACAGCGAACTTTCGAAAAAAGACCCGGTCATCAACGCCGAAATCGTCAAGTAATCTTTCCATTTTGTTTCTTACGAAAGCCACCCTTTGTCGGGTGGTTTTTTTGTATATTTCTTACAAAATCATTAAAAAATGCTATAATTACAACGTTCAAACAAAGCGGTGAATGAAAAGGTAAGTCACAGTTGGGCTTTCGTTTTTTAATGAAAGGGGGAAAAATATGTTACCCATCGGCCACGCGGTTTTCCATCGCTTTCACGGCGTTTGCCAGATCACGGCGACGACGCTTGTCGAAGGTAAACCTTATTACAAATTGTCCCCCATCAGCAATTTGCGCCTAACCTTATTTGTTCCCGTCGAGACGCCGTTGATCCGCGAGCTCATTACGAAAGCTCAAGCCAACGAGCTTGTCGTCTTCATGAATGGCGTGGATGATGTCATCCTCAACGATGCGCGCCTGACCAAAGATGCTTATGGCAAAAAACTCAACTCCGGGAATCCCGCCGATTTAGCGTTTCTCACCAAGAAGTATCTGGTTTCCCAAAAGACTCTGGCCCAAAACGGACGCGTCAACGCCAGCGCCATCAAAATATTGGATACCGCAAGCCAAATGTTCCTCTCGGAATGTGCGACGGTTTTCAATCAAACGCCGCAAGATTGCCTGACCTATCTTAAAGCCAATGTGAATTAAGCGCCTGAGGGCGTTTTTTTCTTTCAAAAGATAAATGTAGGTAATATGTGTGGTTTGTGCTATGATTACCGAGTGCGTTTAACCTTGGCAATAAAACTAGGCCAGGAAAACGGCAGGAGTAACAATGGATTTTAAAGAATTAGGTATTATCGAGCCCATCCTTCGGGCGTTATCGGAAGAAGGATACACGGAACCGACCCCCATCCAAGTGGATGCCATTCCGGTACTTTTGGAAGGCAAAGACCTGTTAGGTTCGGCTCAGACCGGAACCGGAAAAACAGCCGCCTTTGCGGTTCCTATTTTACAAAAACTCGTGAAAGACACATCGGTTCGTCCGTCTTTCCGCGTTATCCGTGCGCTTATTTTAGCGCCTACCCGTGAATTAGCCAGCCAAATCCGAGATAGTTTCAAAAGCTATGCACAATTTTTGCCGCTTAAGACCGCGGTTATTTTCGGCGGAGTCAACCAAAGCAGCCAAGTCACGACTTTACGCGCCGGGGTGGATATCCTGGTGGCCACGCCGGGACGCTTATTGGATCTCATGCAACAAGGCCATGTCGATTTGAAATATGTTCACACCTTTGTCCTCGATGAAGCGGACCGGATGCTCGATATGGGGTTTGTCAAAGACGTCGAAAAAGTCGTGGCAAAGCTTCCGAGCCAACGCCAAACGATGATGTTCTCGGCCACGATGCCCCCGGAGATTGCCAAATTGGCAGCGACCATTCTGATGGCACCCGTACGCATCGCGGTAACTCCGGTGGAAGCCACCATCGATACGATTACCCAAGGACTCTATTACGTCGGGAAAAAGCAAAAGAACGATTTGATCCTTTATCTTTTACAAAATCCCGCGATCAAACAAGCCCTCATTTTTACGCGGACCAAACACGGCGCCAACAAACTCGCCACGTTTTTAGGCGAATATGGCGTTGAAGTCGATGCCATTCATGGCAATAAGTCCCAGAACGCCCGCGAGCGCGCCCTTACGAACTTTAAAACCCGCCATCTCCGTGTCCTCGTCGCCACCGACATTGCGGCACGCGGCATTGATATTGCCGAATTATCACACGTCATCAACTTTGATTTGCCCGAAGATC
>CAZKHP010000213.1:0-1850 GCA_964552695.1 uncultured Staphylococcaceae bacterium
ACGGAGTATCCGCATAGAGAACGATGGAAGGTGGGAGGCAAGAATACCCAGGCTCACACCAATAAGACTGGCGAAGAAACCCGATAATTCGGGCTGGTGGGCCGGTGTCCAGAATTGAATCAGTTCGCAGAAAAACGCCGCAAGAATCGGCAGAATCCATCGCAACCAGGTAGACGTTGCTTTTCCCCGCCACGCTTCCATGCTCTTGATGAGACACAACGTCCAGGGGGCGAAAAAGAACACGTGGACCACACGCATCACGAGGGGCCCCAGGTCCTTGAAGATGAAAAAAAAGCTCCACGCCAATACACTGACGATTACGAATCTGATCGTCCAATATTTATTACTACTCACAGGGTTTTCTCCCGTCTTCCAATACTCGGTTGAAAATCCTTGTTAATTTCTCAGCGCTCTCGGCGACGTTGAATTTCTTCTCGACATAACGACGGGTGATGTTCGGAGACCGGCTCTTGGCATTCAGCGATAGTTTTCTCACTAAATCTGCGGGATCTCGAGGATCAAAATACTCGCAACCCTTTCCACCCACCTCTCGAAATATACCGATATTCGAAGCTAAAACGCGCCGTGAATAACAAAGTGCTTCGATTAACGGAATACCAAACCCCTCGCTAAGAGACGGAAAAATAAAAGCTTTGGCCGATTTCATCAAGGCATACTTCGCGGCTTCATCCACATAATCCGTAAAGATGATCCTCTTCCGTATCTCGGGTGATTCGGCGTATTTCAACAAGACCCGTCGATCCACCTCTTTGGCCACTCCGCTCACAACCAACGATTCTTTCGCTCCGTTTTTGACCGAAAATAGGTTGAACGCCTTGATTAACATATCGGCGTTTTTGCTCGGGGCCGATCCGGTCAATGTGTAAAAAAATCCATTTTCCTTTAAACCATACGCTTTCAGGATCCGCGCGTCAGGTCGACAGGGAATGAACATGGGATATATCACCGAATCGGCGAGTTTTTCCGTCTTGCAAGGAAACACGTGCAATATGCTTTTAAAGGCATCCATTGAGACGCTAGTCAATCGATCGATTTTCTTCCACCCGTTTTCCAAAACCCATCGCCGATAAATCTTACCCAATTTCTGCACCATCTGAGTCGGATGCAACGATTCATCCATGAAAATAACGTCGTGCAAGGTCACCACATATTTTGCACCCTCTGGTTTGAAAATAGGAAACGTGTTCGACGGGAACCAACAAAGATCCGGCTTGACCGAAGCAATTATTCGAGGCAGGGTAACCTGTTCATAAACTGGTAAAGGCCAGCGAACGATCCGTGTCTCCACTCCGTGGTTTTTAAGAATCGCCTCGAATCCCGCCTCATAATCAGTATTGGATACGACGACATATCGGTAACATCCGGCCTTTAGAAGATATCCCATCAGATTCTTCGTATGAACCCCCATACCTCGAAGCTGGGGTGTCACACAAGCAGCGCTGACCAGAACGGTCGGACGATGTTCCCTTCGTTGGCTCACGGGTAATTCCAGCTCCCCTCAAATGACGTGGGTTTATAATAATGCATACCTTCACCGCGTGCAATGTCACTTCCCACCTTTGCCGTTGGCTTATGCCCAAATCCAATGTTATGATTGTTTTCGCCGAAAAACGCGAAGACGGAGAAAAAGATCGTGCGTCGCCAAAGAAAAATACTGCTCATGGTCGTCTCGCGTCTGCCTTGTCCGCCCAGCGATGGTGGCCGTTTAAAGAACCACCACTTGGTCCGTTTTTTGTCCCGCCATTTCGATCTCCACATTGTAGCGTTAAGTCCCGAAGCCCCGACGCCCGAAGTCCTGGATTTTTATCAACGCTACACCCATTTTCACC
>CAZKHP010000214.1:0-1834 GCA_964552695.1 uncultured Staphylococcaceae bacterium
GGTTCGCTTTGGGGCTATTTCAAATGGCTTGACCCGATCATGCTCGAACTCCGTAACTTCATCAACAACATTCCGACCTTATTGCTTTACATCTTGCTCATGAAATTCTTGGAACGTTCCTTCTGGACCCTTGTCTTCGTTATGTGTATGTTCGGTTGGATGGGCCTTGCCGGTTTCATCCGTAACCAAATCATCATCATCCGTAACCGCGAATACAACATCGCTTCGCAAACCTTGGGTTCATCCCCGAAAGCGATGATTACGCACAACTTGCTCCCATATTTGATTTCCGTCATTGTGACCGTCGTTTCAACCGCGATCCCGGCCGCTATTTCCTCGGAAGTCGGGTTGTCCTTCTTCAACTTATCGTTCCGTGCGCATGAAAACGTGACGCTCGGTCAATTATTGACCGCCGCCACGTCCGACGCATGGCAAACTTATCCGTATTTACTGATTGCGCCAATGATCGTATTGGTGCCGTTAACCGTCACATTCTTCTACCTCGGCTTGGCGTTGGCGGATGCCACCGACCCGAAGAATCACCGTTAGGAGGAATTGACCATGGCAAACAAAGTACTTGAAGTCAAAAACCTCAGTGTCGGATTTCTCTCGCACGCTCGCAAGGTTCACATCATCCGTGATGTCTCCATCGATGTCATCGAAGGCGAAACGCTCGCTATCGTCGGCGAATCCGGCTCCGGCAAATCGGTCTTTACCAAGACCTTTACCGGCATGCTCGACGCCAACGGGTATATCGAAGGCGGTTCGATTATGTTCCACGGCCAAGACCTCGCCAAATTGACCAAACCCGAACAATGGCTGGGTATCCGGGGTAAAAAAATCGCGACCATCTTCCAAGACCCGATGACTTCGCTCAACCCGTTATTTTCAATTGGCTATCAAATTTCCGAAGTCTTAATGCTTCACCATGGTTTGTCCAAGAAAGACGCCAAAGACGAAGCCATCAAACTTTTGAAGAAAGTCAATATTCCCGACGCTGAAAAACGTTACGATGATTATCCGTTCCAATACTCCGGCGGTATGCGGCAAAGAGTCGTTATCGCGATTGCACTTGCCTGCAGACCGGAAATCTTGATTTGCGATGAACCCACGACCGCGCTTGACGTGACCGTCCAAGCTCAAATCATCGCGTTGATTAAAGAACTCCAAAAAGAATATCAATGGACCACGATCTTTATTACCCACGACTTAGGCGTTGTCGCTAACGTTGCTGACCGCGTGGCCGTCATGTATGGCGGTCAAATCGTTGAATACGGGACTGCGGAAGACGTCTTCTATGAACCCGCTCACCCGTATACCTGGGCACTTTTGTCCTCGCTCCCGCAATTGGGCAGCAAGAACGAACCGTTGACTTACATTAAAGGCAATCCGCCTTCATTCGTCAGCGAAATCGTCGGCGATGCTTTCGCCATCCGGAACGATTACGCCTTGCGCATCGACTTCTTGCAAGAACCGCCGATGTACAAAATCAGCGATACCCACTTCGCAAAGACTTGGCTTTTAGATCCGCATGCTCCGAAAGTGGAAAAGCCAAAGATTATTCAAAACTTGAGGGCGCGTATGAAAATCGCTGCCAAAGAGTTGCAACGGGAAGTAGGTGATGAATGATGGCTGAAAACAAACAAGTGCTCGTCCGCATGGAAGACGTCCGTATTTCCTTTAAGCGCGGAACCGTCGAACGCATCGTCATCGACCATCTCAACCTCGACATCTATAAAGGCGAGATTTTAGGCCTTGTCGGTGAATCTGGTTCCGGCAAAACGACCATTGGACGTTCCATCATTCGCGTCGTCCCTGTCGCTAAAGGCAAAAT
>CAZKHP010000215.1:0-1819 GCA_964552695.1 uncultured Staphylococcaceae bacterium
ATCCATCCGAAAAAGTGCGTGAAGAAAAGAATGAAAGCCCAGCTTAGGGCCTTGCACACGCCCATTGAAAAGCCGGCTAAATAGGCATTATCCAGGAACGGACTGTCTGAAGGAATGAAACCGTTGGCATTGGAATAAGCCACGATTTGCCGGAAAACATCGTCCATCGAAGAAAGATGGAAGACATTGCCTTCCAAAGTGATCCGAATCGTGAACCCGGTGCTCGACCAAAAGCCATAGTTGACATAGAGAGCCATCGGTTCGAGAAAAAGTAAATAAAATACATCCAGAATCACCAACACGAAAAAGAAACGCCACATTGCCCGCCAAATTCCGCGAGTCGCCCCGCGAATGATTCCGAGGATAAGAAAAATTCCGATGACAATATCAAGAATATGAGGAATATTAAGGATAAAACCGACGGCTGACCAAAAAAATTGCATGAAACGTCCTCAGTTTTCAATTGTTAAATATATAACGATTAATCTTGGGTTTCAACGTTGGTTGAAGAAACTTCTTCAATTTGTCCGATGTCACTGGTTTTGATCCGCGTGAACTTCCGGTTGATCAAATTGACTCTCTTGTCCATGGCTTCGGTCTTGTTGGAAAGAGTATCGACACTCCGCGAAAAACCATCCCACTCTTCAGCAAATTTATCAAAGTCTTTTCCAAGTTTATTCAACTCAACGCTGAGTTCTTGGTATTTTTCCGAACGGGCATAATTAATGCGAAGCATTTTAATGGTGGCCAAAATCGGTTGTAACGTCGAGGGTGAGGTCAAAATGACTTCGTTATTACGGGCTTCCGCCACCACATCCGGGAATTGGGAATGGACGTAAACGAAAACCCCATCGCTCGGAATAAAAAGCAACGCTTGGACTGCAGTCACTCCGGGAATGATGTATTTGCTTTTGACCGCGTTAATATGTTTTTTGACCGCATCACGAAAAGCACGCTTCAACATTTCTTCGTCTTTTTCTTCGTGCGAATCAAAAAGGCGCTTGTAATCCTGGTACGGGAATTTGGAATCGATGCACACCATCTTATTGGGTTCGGGCATGAACACGACGGCATCGGGACGGACTTCTTTATCCCCTTTTCCGGCGATGACATATTGCATCGCATAGGTGTCGGTCGTGTCGCCAAAGACGCTATGCAAAATCGTTTCCAACGTCATCTCGCCAAACTGTCCGCGCGATTGGTTTCCGCTCAAAATCGTCGTCAAATCGACCACATTTTCAGAAAGAGCGTTTAATCCTTTTTGCGCTTCGTCAATGGTCGCCAACCGTTCTTTGACTTCGCCAACGGCCTTGGTGGTCGTTTCAAAACCACCCTTTAATCCTTCATTGACCATCTTGTTGATTTCGACGAACTTGCCATCGATTTTGGTATCGAAACCGGTGAACTTTTGATTGATTTGCGTATCCAAAGAAGCAAACTTGGTACTGATGCTGACGCCGATGTTTTCTTGGAAGCGTTCCAATTTGGCATTCGTGATTTCGCTTTGAGCAGCCACTTGCACAGTCAGTTCTTTGCTGAGTTGATTCTTAGCCTCTGCCATGGATTGGCTGACGGCTGACGGAATGGCGGAAGACAAGGCATCGATTTTGGCTTTGACTTCACCCAACGATTCGGCATTTTGGTTGATTACCGGAACATCCGGCTTTCTCTTTCTTAGGACAATGACCAAAAGGGCCACCGCAATGCCAATCAGAAAAAGAAACAAAACGGAGAATAAAACAATGATTAATGTGTCGGGCATACATACCTCCCAAGCGGAAACGACCTTATGGTCGTGTGTTTTTCCTTCTTACTTATG
>CAZKHP010000216.1:0-1804 GCA_964552695.1 uncultured Staphylococcaceae bacterium
GTTAAGACGACAAAAAACATGATAAGGGCGACTTTTCTTAACCGGTAATAAACCGCCTTATGATGGTATTTGACTAATTTGTCTCTCATAGAATCACCTACTTCTTTTCGAGCACCCGCATTTTAGCGCTTTGGGCGCGATGATTTTCTAACATTTCTTGGTCGGAGGGGACAATGACTTTATGGTTGTTCAAGACGGTGAAATCTTTACTTTCTGGAATTAAAGAGACGACTCCGTGACGGCTACCTTCCACCACCGAAACCGATTTGAAGAAGTTCTTCACGATACGGTCTTCGCCGGAATGGAACGTAATGACGACGAGACGTCCTCCCTGATCAAGCATCCCTGACGCTTCGTTTAAGGCGACTTGGAGAACTTCCAACTCATGGTTGACTTCGATGCGTAAGGCTTGGAAGGTTTGTTTGGCGGGATGACCTTTTTTGCTGAGCTCTTTCGGAGGCAAGGCACTTTTGATCACGTCCACCAGCTGAGTCGTCGTAAGAATGGGCGTCAAGCTTCGACTTTTTACAATGGCTTTGGCGATTTCGTACGCATACTTTTCGTCCCCATAATCGCGGAAGACGCGCGTTAACTCCCGGAGTTCGTAAGTGTTGACCACCATCGCTGCGGTGAGCGGGTTATCCGCGTCCATGCGCATGTCGAGGGGGGCTTCGAAACGATAGGAGAAACCACGGTCAGCTTCATCGAATTGCGGAGAAGAAACGCCAAGATCCATGAGGATTCCGTTGACGGAATGCACGCCTCGGGCTTCGAGTTCGCTGCGGACCCTTGCGAAGTTGGCATCGATGAGTTCGAAATTCGAAGAAATCGAGGCTAATCGCTTGGACGAAGCGGCTAAAGCCGTATGATCTTGGTCAAAACCGAATAACTTTCCTGTTGTCAAACGTTTGAGAATGGCACTGCTGTGGCCGGCTCTGCCGACGGTGAGGTCGACATAGATGCCATCGGGCTTAATGTTGAGATTTTCGAGGGCTTCACGAAGTAAAACCGGAACATGTTCTTCCATATCACTTAATCAAGGGAAGGACTTCGGCTTTGGTTTCGTAGCTGCCTTCGTTGTCTTTCACGTATTGGGCCCAAGCACTGCTGTCCCAAATTTCGAAGTGGTCCACCACACCGACGACCACGACCGACTTTCCAATCGAATAGTCGTTTAAGAGTTGCGTCGGCAGCTGGATACGTCCCTGCTTGTCAACTTCCAGTTCAACGACCGAGGAGAGTTGCAGACGGATGTAGTCGCGGGCATTTTTTTGGTTGAAAGGAAGCGCGTTGATTTTGGCAATCTCGTTTTGGAAGGCGGTTTGTTTGAAAACCGACAAGCATCCCTCGAAGCCTTTCATGATGTAAAGGAGGTCTCCGGCTTCTTCCCGCATTTTCGACGGGATGACCAGGCGGCCTTTGGTATCGAGGTTGTGCTGATAGTTTCCAAAAAACATAACTTCCACTTCCTCCCACTTTCTCCCACTTGTATTCCAATTATAAGGGCAAAGCGGTTTGTATGTAAATACCAAACCCAAATATTTTTCGACAATAAAAAAACGATTTGGAGGGTTCCAAACCGTCTTTTCTACTATTTAATTACTAATTGTCTACTAATTTGTGCCTTTTTTAAGAAATTTGCCGGTTTTTACCGTTTTTGAAATTTCGAAGATTATTCTTCAAATTTATCCAATTCGCCAAACCGCGGATCCCCATGTTCTTCCTTTTCGCGGACGAATTGGTCTTCGGAGATGACTCGGTACCCCTTGCCCGCTTTGGGAAGGTGGGCGCCGCGTTTGACGAC
>CAZKHP010000217.1:0-1793 GCA_964552695.1 uncultured Staphylococcaceae bacterium
GCGGCATTCGGTAACCTCGGTTTTGAACTCGATTTGAAGAAACTTTCTTTTGTGGACAGCGCCGCGATCCGACGCGGCATCGAATTCTATAAAGAACACCGCCATCTTCTGCAATATGGTCATTTTTATCAAATGAAAACGATGGAAGAAGACGGATATGCGGTTTGGATGGTTTTAAGTGATGACCGTAAAGAAGGGGTATTCGGATATTTCCAAGGTCTCGGAAAATCCAATCCTTCCATCGATATCCTTCAAGGCATCAATCTTATCGATATCGCTGTCTATCGCGTGACTGCCCGTCATCAAGAAACTAACCTCAAGACTTTCGGAGGACTGATTAACATGGTCTCGCCGGTAAAAGTCAACGAAGATGGCCGTTTGGTCGATTTCATCAGCAAACACAAGACCCTCGAAGCACTGATGAAGAAATCTTACGATGAAACCTATGATGCATTTGGCGATGCGTTTAATAACGGTGCCATTAAATTAGAACCTCAATGGGCAGGAACCGGATTTGATGAACATGTGCGGGTCATGGCCGATTTCGGTTCTCGCATGTACTATTTCAAAACGAAATAACCCAATTCCATTTTTTGGTTTTAAACAATTTTCTTTTTTTCCTTTTTTAGTATTCCGAAAAGAGGTTCTTTGGTATAGAATAAAGTAAACTTTATAAGGACGGTCAGATTTAAAAAAATGACTGAATCGGTTAAATGAAAAAAGCTTTCGAAAAACTCGATGATAACAAGAAAATCATGCTCTATACCGCCGTGTTTATTTTGGTGGTCGGACTTTTATTTTTGCCTTTTTGCTTTATTTTCCCTGCCGTCTCGCTTCTTTTCCCGCTTCTATGGGGATGGCTCCTCGGTGGTGCCATTTCGGTTGCCGCTTTCGCTCTATTGGTCCGACAAATCTATGGCTTAACCTCAGGAGATGACAAGGTGCGTCTTCGGGTGGCTGGTCTTCATTTCGTGCGATTGGGCTTATATGGCGTTGGCTTAGTGATTGCTGGTGTTTTGCTATATATTGATAAACCTTATATCAATATTTTTGCGGTTGCGGCAGCGTATATGCCCATCCGCCTTTTTGTTGCTTTTTATAAACGGAAGGCTAAAGTATGATGACGAATTTATCTTCTTTCCAACAAGCGTTTGATTCGATTCCTGGTGAAATCGTTGTTTCGCTCATCGTTGTTTTCATCATTTTCATCTTCTCATTAATCGTCTTCCTCAAACTCAAAAAAGCCGATCCCTTGGCGAAACCCAAAGGTATTCTTCACTTAGCCGAAATCGGCGTAGACGGAATTGATAATTTGGTCAAAACCCAAATGGGTTGGCGCTTCAAAAATATGGGTGGCTACTTTTTGGCCATTGCTTTATTCGTTTTCATTTCTTTTATCTTCGGATTGACCGGTCTTCCTTCTCCAATGTCCTATTACATGGTTCCGTTCACCATGGCGTTATTTACCTTCATCCTGATTCATTATAACCGTGCGAAATATCGTAAATGGGGTTATTTCCATGCCTTCATTGAACCTTTCGCACCATTTTTACCCATCAACTTGTTGTCCATGTGGGCCCCCATCATATCCTTGTCTTTCCGTATGTTTTGTAACTCACTCGCCGGTTGGGCCATTATGTCCATTATTTATTATGCCTTACAAAACGTTTCGGCAATGATTTTTGCCTTCCTTCCTGCCGGCCTAAACACCATCTTCATTGCGCCTTTCGTAACCTCGTGGTTACACCTCTATTTCGATTTGTTCTCTTCCGTCATTCAAACCTTGGTATTTA
>CAZKHP010000218.1:0-1780 GCA_964552695.1 uncultured Staphylococcaceae bacterium
AACGCTTCATCCAAAAAGAAGTCGAGACCTTATTGGGCCGCGCCATCATCAGCGGTCAAGTCGATACGAAATCCTCCTATATGGTGGACGTCGCCAATAACCAATTCGTGATTCGCAAATAGTCCACTCCACAATAAAACTCCTGCACGGCGACGCAGGAGTTTTTGATTGATCAGTGAATCAAAATCTTTCTATTGAGTTAAAGCCGAGAGGTCGACTTGATAGGTTAGGGGTTTCGTGGATTTAAGCCGAGTTAAGCACATGACCATATACACGGGATAGTAGACGAAACTTTCATTCACGCGGACATTGTCGTTACAGAAAACAAAGCCTTCTTTGATGTCCTTGGGCTGACTTTTAAGAACATTCGAAAGGCCAGAATGGCGGTAATAATCTTTTCCTGATTTAATTTCCAAGGGGATAACCTTACTTCCTTGCTCAATCAGAAAATCAACCTCGCCAACCTTTTTGGAATTCAAATAAAAGAGATCAAACCCGTGGCAGACCAATTCTTGAGCCACAAAAGATTCATAAAGGGAACCATGGTTCACAGAAGCATCGCCGTTTAGAACCTTTAAAGGCTCATCTTTATTTAATTGGGACGATAAGAGACCGACATCGCACAAAAAGAGTTTGAATAACGTCCGTTCCTTACTGGCCAAAAGCGGAAAAACGGGATTATCGACATTGTATGCGAATAGCCCGACCCCACTGTCAAGGAGCCATATAAAGGATTCTTCGAACTGGTAAAATCGCGCCTTTTCATTGAGCTTTTTTAAAATAAAACGTTTATTGGGATGATTGAGTTCGCTCGGAATAAGACGGTAAATGTCGCGGATTAAAAGACGATCTTTTTGATCGTATTGGCTGATGTCTTTTTGATAGGCAAAATCGATATCTTGGTGAACTTGAGCGACCGCCGCTAGGTTTTGCGTCCTAAGAAAGTCGCTGACGGCTCGAGGAAACCCGCCTACCACCAAGTAAAGGTGAAATAACGTCATCATTTGTTGGTGAACGATGGTATCGACAGGGGTACGATTCTTATAACATTGTTCAAGATGTTCCAAAATTTCGGACTTGACTCCATTCGCAAGGGCGAATTCTTCAAAATCCATCGGATACATTGTCAACGATTGGAGTGATCCAGCCGGAATGGAACGGATATTTTTTAATGCAACGCCTAATAAAGAGCCGCTGACCACAAAACGGTAGGATCCGTCTTCAACCAAGAATTTTAAAGGAGTCACAGCGTCTTTTGCCGCCTGAATTTCGTCGATGAAAAAAATGGTTTTCCCTTGTTGAAGCTCAACATTCCCGGAAAGAAGCGTTAACTTGAGCAGTAAAGACTTTGCATCCAATGAAGTATCGAAGGCTTCACGGGCTAAACGATTTTCCAAAAGATTGAGATAAACAAATGGAACTTTCTGATCGGCCAGAAAAGCGCGGATTAGGTATGTTTTTCCGACTTGACGAGCGCCATCGACCAAAAGAGCTTTCGAAGACGTTTGATACCATTGGTCGAGAATTTTATAGGCTTTACGAAAGAGCATATGAGAATCTCCTTTCCATCTTTTTGCATTTTTCCAAGACTATTGTACCCCATATTTTGCATTTTTCCAAGAAAAAAGGAGCCAAATTTTGCATTTTTCCAATAATAAACTGACAGTCTTTAATTTTTCTTATATAAATGGAATCTATATCAAATTCTCCGACAACTGCCGTAACTACATCATCGATGCCGCGTTCAGTTATGATTTCGGTGCCCGTCCTCTCAAACGCT
>CAZKHP010000219.1:0-1207 GCA_964552695.1 uncultured Staphylococcaceae bacterium
CGCGCTTGGAGCGGGAGTGGTTAAGGTCGGCCAATGTAACGATGGCACAGGGACGGTTGAATGTTTGACCCTTGTTTTTCGCGAGATTCCCAAGGATGAAAAGTTCTACCAGAACGGTTATTGCGTGGTTCCCTATGTTATTCCTGGGACTTATGTTACCTATGCTTTTAATCTCACTGCCGGAGCCTTACTCAAATGGTTCCGTGATCGCATCGATGGCAAAACCAAGGCTTCTTTGGAAGCACTGGGCATGGATTATTACGATTATATGTGCGGAGAAAATGTCAAACGGCCTACAGGTCTATGGGTACTGCCCTATTTTGCTGGTGCCGCGACGCCCTATATGGACTACGAAATTCCCGGAGCGATTGTGGGGCTTGGGTTGAATACCTCTGCCACCGAAATCTTTTTTGCTTTGATGGAAGGTGCCACCTATGATATGCGCCTCAATCTCGAAAAGCTTGCCTCCAGCGGTTTACGGATTGAAGAATTGACCGCTACCGGTGGGGGAGCTAAAAGTCAGGCGTGGATTCAAATCAAAGCCGATATTTTGCATAAGCCGATTTTTCCCCTAAAAGCTCAAGAAGGGGGCATTATGGGGTGCTTTTTGCTGATGATGAAAGCCACCGGAGCCGTGAGTTCCCTAACGGAAGCGGTTGCACAGTTTGTCCATCGCGACGCCCCCGTGTTTCTTCACGACGAGCTTGTCGGAAAGGCTTATGATTCTGCGTATCAGCGCTACCGCAAACTGTATCCAGCTATTAAAGAAGTTATGAAATCTTAGGAGGATTTTACATATGAAATTTGCACTTTATTTTGGAAATCGGGGATTCTTTCCGGAGTCCTTGGTAGCCTCAGCGCGAAAGGACATGATCCAAGCGGTGACCCAAGCGGGTCATGGCTATATCACCATGGAAGAAAACCGAACTAAGTTCGGAGCCATCACCAACGCTGCCGACGGTTATGTTTATGCCCAATTCTTAAAAGAACATGAAGGGGAATACGATGGCGTAATTATGTGCCTGCCAAACTTTTCCGACGAAAACGGAGCTGTTGCCGCGATGCGGGATGCCGGAAAACCGATTTTGATTCAATGGCTTGTAAAACAGTATTAAAATTATTACTTGCAAAATTCGCTCCTTTGTCAATCGAAATGCAAAAGGCTGTTATTGCCGACCAGGGAGTTATTAAAACAGACAACACCGAT
>CAZKHP010000219.1:1217-1774 GCA_964552695.1 uncultured Staphylococcaceae bacterium
AGCATATCCGGACGAAATCGGTCATATGAGTTTTGAAGAACGCCGAGATGCCTTCTGCGGCAAGTTCTCGATTGAGGATTGCTTCACACAATATGGTATTCCATTCACGGTTTTTCCGCCGCACGTGTGCCATCCGTTGTCACCGGAATTTTCTGTTCAACTAACTCGATTTGCCGGCGTGTGTCGCGTGGTCAATGGCATGAAACGGTTCTCTATCGGTGCCATCGGGGCACGGACGTCTCTTTTCAAAACGGTCCGTTTCGATGAATTGACGCTTGAAAAATACGGGGTCACCGTCGATGCGTTTGACCTATCCGAATTGTTCGATAATATGAACAAGATGGCGACATCGCAAAAGGTTTTAGAAACCGTCCAAGATTTGAAAGATTATACCGATTTTTCCCGCGTTCCCGAAGAAAAAATCGTCCTAATGGCAAAATGCATTTTGTGTATCGTGGATTACGTCAAAGAATGGAAACTTGATTCGCTGGCGCTTCGGTGCTGGAACGAATTTCCGATTGTCATGGGCATTTCGGCATGCACCGTTATTTCCTACC
>CAZKHP010000220.1:0-1735 GCA_964552695.1 uncultured Staphylococcaceae bacterium
TTTGCGTCGGAATATCGGTGCCGGCGAAGTCGTCATTCAGTTCATCGGAATAATAAACGGTTTTTATGGGTTTCATGGCAGTTCCTTGATAGGCGTAACACTGTTTAGTCTATAAGCGTTTGGCTATTCCGTCAATTTGAAGTCAAGAATGGCTTGGGCCACCAAGCTACGGAATGTCTTTGAGGCGGCATTGGCCGCTTCTTGGACTTCGGCATGCGAAAGCGGGGTTTTGGAGATTCCTGCGGCCAGATTGCTGATAAACGAAAGACCTACGACGCGAAGGCCGCAATGAACCGCGGCAATGGCTTCAACTGCGGTCGACATACCAACCGCATCGGCACCCAGTTGAGAAAACATCCGGATTTCCGAAGGGCTCTCATACGAAGGGCCCGAATATTGGACATAAACGCCTTGGTGGACAGGAATATGGAGACGATCCGCCGTAGCTTTTAATGAAGCACGAAGTTTCGGATCGTAAATATGGCTCATATCGGGAAAGCGGGGACCGAGTTCATCGAGATTAGGCCCCACCAAAGGATTGGGGACAAAGCAGGAAAGATGATCTTCGATAATCATGAAATCCCCCGGTTTGAACAAAGGATTGATTCCTCCGCAAGCATTGGTGAGAAAAAGAACTTTCGCGCCTAAAAGACGCATCAAGCGGACTGGCAAGACGACGGTTTGCATCGGATAGCCTTCAAAAAAGTGGATACGCCCTTTCATGGCCACCAAAGGAACGCCGTGTAAATAGCCGAAAATCAGTTTTCCTTCATGCCCGGGAGCGGTCGAAACCGGAAAACCTTCGATATCGCGGTAGAAAATTTCGCACACGGGAGTGATTTCCGAAGCAAAATCGCCGAGCCCGGAACCCAGGACCAGTCCCAAGACGGGAACGAAGTCCGTTTTGACGCGGACACTGGCTAAGCAACGCTTTAAGGTCGGTTCTTGAATGTTCATGATGATTACCCAGCACCATTTTACAATATTCCCATTTGCTTGGCTAAACTTCTAAAAATTCTTAAGGGAGTAAAAAGAATGGACCTGTCGGGTTACGTCTTGAAAAGTTCCCGCGAGGGTCATAAAGTTAACATAGTGGGGAAATCGCTATGATCAAAATCATCAACGCCGTCAACGGCAAAGTCGAGATACTTTCTGAAGTCGCCAAAGGATGTTGGATTCAAGTCATCCAACCAACGCCCGAAGACATCGCTTATTTGGAAAAACTCGGCGTTGGCCGCGATTACATCAAGTATGCGTTGGATGAAGAAGAATTAGCCCGGTCGGAAACTGAAAATGATCAAACGTTGATTATCGTTGACCTGCCCACCGCTCCCGAAAACGCACGGACATCCACTCCTTCGACCATGCCGGTAGCATTCATATTAATTAACGACGATTTCTTGATTAGCGTTTCTGTGAAAGAGAACGACCTTTTTGACGAAATATTGAAAGTCTCTTCTTTAAACACGGCTAACCGAACCAAAACAATCCTCCAGTTTTTGGGAAAAGCGTCAATCAAATACATGCAAGTCCTCAAAGAGATAGACCGCATCGTTTCGGAAATCGAAAAACGAGCCGTCCGGTCGGTCGGAAAAGACGAAATTCTCGAACTGATGGAAGTCCAAAAGTCGCTCGTTTACATTACCTCATCGCTCAAAGCGGATGAGGCCATGCTGGAACGCATTAAACTCGGAAATGTCCTTAAGATTGCCCATGGCGATTTAAGTTTTGCCGA
>CAZKHP010000221.1:0-1730 GCA_964552695.1 uncultured Staphylococcaceae bacterium
TCGACGAGGTCACGCCTTCCACCAACGTCACTTACTACACATGGGGGCTCGACCTTTCAGGTTCGTTGCAGGGCGCGGGCGGCGTGGGTGGTCTGCTTGCGGAAACGAGAACGACCGCGTCAACCACTAACACCTACTACGCATTCGGCGACGCTAACGGCAATGTCACCGAATACGCGGACGCCGCCGGCACAGTCCGGGGCCATTACGAATACTCGGCTTTCGGAGAGATCACCGCGCAAAACGGCGACCTCGCCGACACCTTCACGCATCGTTTCAGCACCAAACCCTTTGACGTGACAACCGGAAAGGTTCACTACGAGTTTCGTCCGAACGACCCGCTTCTGGGACGTTGGATGAGCCGCGATCCGATTGGAGAAGGCGGTGGGCTAAATATATATTGTGTGGGCGCTAACGACATAATTAACGCTGTTGATAAACTCGGTCTCAAGAAACTGTCGTTGACTTACGATATGCAGAACAAGTCCAATACAAGTTGGCTTGAACGTTTGATGATGCCCGGCAACACGGTATGGGCTTCTTCGATGGATGAGGCGTTGGAGAATATCAGGGAAAAAGTTGGCAAATATGATCCCGACGGAAAAAATTGTAATTGCATTCTTAAACTTACAATCACTGGCCATAGCGGTCTTCCCGGTTTTATTAGTTTTGGTGGAGCTAATTTCATAGACCCCGACAGAATAAAGAATCTAGAAGAAGTGCAACGAAAATATGCCGACAATCCTGTTTACAAAGAGTTTCTCAAAAACCAGAGGCGTGAGCATGATTTTTTAGTTGCCGTTGCCAGCATGATGTGTCGAAAGGAAGGGATAATTCGGTTTGCCCAGTGTCAGACCGAACACCCAGAAACTCGCAAGTTCTTAGAAAAGATTTTCGGAGATGACGTCGCTATTATTTTATATGATCTCGATGTTAAATGGAAATGGGGACTCCCTACAGGAGTTCCTGTAGAATGTTGTAACAAGTGAGGTTGGAGATGAAGAATTTGTTTAGCACCATATGCGAAGTATGCTTGTTTGTTTGCTTTTTTTTGGCGGGATGTGATGACCGACCTAGTTCGGTTTATTACAGGGATAATAATAAATGTTTGAGTAGTCTTCATTCAACCTATACAAAGATCGCCATTGATGTGATAGAAACAAACGGAAAAAACACGTTGCAAACATACGCTGAAGAGAGGAGCGGCGAAGTCTTTCGTCCGAAATGTCCGGTTACTGGCGAACCGTATTTAGTGAACACAAATTTAGTAATGTGGAAAAGTTTGTGCTCATCTGATGTCGCATTAATCTGCCCCAAACATCATCCTTCGATGTCGCCTGCGATGAGGAAGTATCTTGCGTTTACTTTTGGTGGAAACCTGATTGAATTATCTGAATTGCCAGCTTGGGTCTCATCAGTTGGGATTGAAACAAAACGATGACAGGGGAAGGCATGCCTATGTGAATGAAAAAAAAGACGATATATTGGTCGAGCTTTTTTGATACCCACCGTAATCTTATAGCCCGTGTGGAGAACGCTTTCGCGGCGAATCCGATCACGGCTTATGCCTATGCGAATGATGCCGACGGTAGGCGCACGCTCCGCATCGATTCAACCCCGGCCTTGTCCGTCACTAACTCGTTCGATTACAATGTCCGGGCAGAGGTCACGAACGCGGTAAGGCGGCGTCAATAAATAATATGGACACTTTTCGATAACTTGAGAGTTGA
>CAZKHP010000222.1:0-1724 GCA_964552695.1 uncultured Staphylococcaceae bacterium
ATCCGATAAAGATATCCTTGCTCCCAGCGAACCTGCCACCTGTTTCCCGCTTTCTGTCACTCTCGCCAGTTCATGGGACGTCGAGATGGCACACCGTATTGGACAAGCATTGGCCGAAGAAGCCATCGACCAAGGTGTTCAAACCGTACTAGGCCCCGGCATTAACATCAAAAGAAGTCCACTTTGCGGGCGAAATTTCGAATATTTCTCAGAAGATCCGTATTTGGTTGCTCAATTAGCGACCGCGTTTGTCAAAGGTGTTCAATCCTTAGGTGTTGGCACATCGCTCAAACATTTCGCCGTCAATAACCAAGAGTTTAAACGGATGATGATTTCCAGTGAAGTGGACGAACGTGCGCTTCGTGAAATCTACCTTTATGCCTTTGAGAAAACCATTAAAGAAGCGCAACCCTATACGGTCATGTGCAGCTACAACCGCATTAATGGCATTTTTGCCAGTGACAACAAATACTTGCTGACAGATATTCTCCGTAATGAGTGGGGCTTTAAAGGCATCGTCTTATCCGACTGGGGCGCTGTGAACGATCGCGTTTTAGGTGTTTTGGCGGGGCTTGATATTGAAATGCCGACCTCCGAAGGGACATTTGACCGCGTGGTCTTAAAAGCACTTCAAGAAAACAAAATCATGGAAAGTGATGTCGATGAATGTCTTGAACGGATTTTGACCTATATCGATAAAGTAACGGAAAACAAAGCCAAGCGGAAAGAGACCAAATGCAACTACGAAGCGCACCATAAACTTGCACGCGAAGCAGCTGCTAACGGAATCGTTTTACTAAAAAATAGCTTCAATTTGCTGCCGATTTTAGGAAAAAAGAGTATTGCGGTCGTCGGTTCCTTGGCTAAACATATGCGTTTTGAGGGATCCGGCTCCAGTCAAGTCAACCCGATGCATATGGTGTCCTTTACCGATGTCTTGGACCAACAAGCCATCAAATACGATTACGCTCCGGCTTATGGAAACAAGAAAACGAGCAGCGATGACCTTCGGAAAGCCGTGGAAATCGCTCGTGGCAAAGACGTTGTTTTGGCGTTCATCGGGCTTACGGAAGAGTATGAATCCGAAGGCTTTGATCGGAAAAACTTGGAACTTCCCCCTTCTCACAACAAATTGGTCGAGGAATTAGTGAAGGTTAATAAGAATGTCGTTGTCGTTTTGTCGATTGGTTCGCCAGTGACGATGCCTTGGATTAATTCGGTCCCGTCAGTCGTCAACCTGTATTTAGGCGGTGAGGCGATGGGCGAGGCAGCTTATTCTGTCCTATTCGGTTACCTTTCCCCGAACGGCAAATTGGCGGAAACGTTCCCCTATTCATTGGAAGACAATCCGACTCACCATCATTTCCCGGGTGGACCCAAGACGGTGGAATACCGAGAAAGCATTTTCGTTGGCTATCGTTACTATGACCGGGCCAATAAAAATGTCTTGTTCCCCTTTGGACACGGTCTTTCCTACACCAAATTCGAATATTCCGATTTGAAGTTTGACTCCAAAGAAGTCCGAAACGGACAACTTAAAGTCAGTTTCACCTTGCAAAATGTGGGGGCTTATCCCGCAACCGAAATCGTGCAACTCTACGTTCAGGATACGGAGTCGACGATTTTCCGAGTGGAAAAAGCGCTCAAACGGTTTGCCCGCGTCTTCTTAAAACCCAACGAAAAGAAAGTCGTCCATTTGGATTTGGATGCCACAGCCTGGCAGT
>CAZKHP010000223.1:0-1713 GCA_964552695.1 uncultured Staphylococcaceae bacterium
CCCACATACGAGCGAATTCTTTACTCGCATTGAAAATCATACCCATGTTGTCGATAAAAACCGAAGCAACCGCGCGGACTTCGCGCAGTAATCCCTTGCTTTTTACGGGTATATTTTTACGACGGGTTGGAGACATGGTTCCCCTCTATTCGTTTCAGTATTGAATGTATTTCGAAACGTGTAGAAGGGCATTTCTACCGAAAGGTGGGTTGACTTTCCTTGGCCAAGCGGGACACCGCCACTAAAGGTTACCACTTATTCGAGCCTATTTCCAAAACATCTACTTAACCGGTTTACCGGTTAGTGGACGAAACCGATCCATTGAAGCGTTTTGTCCTAATTGTCCCGCTCCCTATTTTCGAAATACCGCCGAAACCGGGCTTTTCGGCCAAAGTAATCGCTCAACTTTTGTGACTTTATATTGCACAATAAATGCAACTTTCGCATTAAAACACGCACAATTTACCGATACGTTTTACCACAACGTGTGCATCCATATTCCGGTAAGCTTCCAAACGTTCAATTTAAAGGGGACGCGCCTCGAGGAAACGACACTTTTAATCCTCGTTCATACAATACCCTGACCCGCTTCCTGTTTTACCGACGGCTTTCCACTTTGCTTATAATGTCCAACTCAATATGGGGTTCCAGAAATTCGATCAATTGCTCCAGCGATTGACCGCCGATGACATTGATGACGTTCCTATTATCGTTCAACGTAATGGACGCGCTTCGCCGTTCCCCGTTGACGGAGTTCACCTGGATACTGTTGACACAATTCAGGTTCACGATATGACGCATATCACCGCTCACAATGCTGATGAACACCGGACCACTCAACGCTAGATTGCCCGCCATCACAAAACCTCCCGAAACGCAGTTCCGCCTACCCTTCGCTTCCATTTGTTAGACGTACGAAGAGTCAGATGGTGTCAATAATTCTACAGCCTCTACCTATTTTACCGACGCACCAAGGCTTCGAATGGATATCCGGCAATTCCATGCTTCTTTAACACATCGGCCGTAACATCGCGAATGGTGAATCGAAGGTTTTGATGTGGCAACGCTTCGCTTGAATCGGGATAAGAAAGTGTCGCGCGATATGTCTCGCATCCATGCGTTGGTTGGACCAAACAAATCGTTTTAGGAGGATTTCGCATGTGGAAAACAGGTCGATTGTTTTGGGTCTTTTGCTTATCGGTGTTTTTGATGAGTCCGATGCTTTTGCAGGCGGCTTCCGGAGATGATCGCCCGGCTCCGCCGGCGGCTAAAACCTTTGATGCCGAGAAATTCGTGAAGAAACTCAAGATCAAAGACGAAGGAAAGAACAAAGCGGTCCTGGAAGTAATGCAGGAGTATGCCGCGAATTGCAAGGAACTCGAATCATCGATGCGTCCGGCAAAAAGCGATAAAAATGAGTTCCAGCAGGGACAAGGAAATGATTCATCCGGGCCACCGAAGATGTCGGAAGAGGTTCGGGAGAAGATGGCGGAAATCCAAGCGAAGTTGAAAAATCTCCGAAAGGATGCCGAAAAGGCGGTTTCGGAAATCTTGGATGCGAAGATGCTTAAGAAGTGGAACAAGTTGATGGACAAGGAAGACGAAAAAAAGAAGGAAGAATCCGCGGGACCCGGTAGCGGGTCTCAAGGCGGGCCGAGGGAGCGGCCGGAGGGCGGAGGCCCCGGTGGACCCCCTCAGGGTTTTTAGACAAGC
>CAZKHP010000224.1:0-1697 GCA_964552695.1 uncultured Staphylococcaceae bacterium
ATCTTCGATGTAGCCGATTATGATTTCACGGGGCCTTGTAATCTCAGGCAATGCTTTGCCCGCCTTTTCGCCAACTACGACGACTTCTTTTCCAATATCGATAATGGCCTGCTTGATTTCGTTCGCACCCTGAAATTCCCAAAGCGTAGTTTTCTTTTCCGGAATGCCTCCTATCCGGTCGCTCAAGTCCTTCGTTGACGACGTAAGAGTCCTTTGCGAAGCCTCCATTTCTCTATGTTTTTTCACGGCCTCTTCAAATTTAGCATTGACTTCGTCTAATTTTGCTTTGCCGCCGGGCAGAGCTCCAAAATAATCATTATTAACATCAAGAAGCCCTAAAATGCTTTGTGAAGCTTTTTGAACTGCTGGGATCTGGTTTAGGAGAGAACCGGTAATATGACCAATGCCTCCGGCAGCGCCTACCGCTCCCAGCGCACCAAGTGATCCTAAATTTGTTATGATGTTTTTAATTCCAGGCAGGGCATCGATTGCCGATGATCCAAGTTTTACAAGGCCTGATGTCGCATCAAGCAAAGATTTTCCGGCCAGAACTGACAATGCTCCAGTGAGAAGGCCCGAATAGTCGGCAAGAACATTAATGCTTTTGGCAACTCCAAGCAGGGTGCCGACCATGCTTGCCGAGGAACTATCCATATCATTAAAACCTTCGATAGCCTTACCAATTGCGCTGAACAACGGTTTCATGCCATCGATAATTCCTTTTGTAACGTCAATGAGTTTGGCAAGTCCATTGGTGATTTTCTGGATTGCTGTGTGCAGACCTTCAACCGTCGTCAGATCAATGTTGCCAAAGATTGCTTTGAACGCGTCTCCCAGTGATCCGCCCAGCCCATTTAATGATTTGATCAAGACGGAAAAGTCGATACCTTTCATGGCTTCAGGGAAATTTTTGGCGATTGTTTTAAGGGTTTCGGCGATCTTTGCTCCATACTTGGATAATTCGGCAAACAGCGGGTCAAATGCACCTGCATCCATACTGACTTTCACGCCCTTTAAGACATCCGACAAGGAGGAGGCGATACCTGCGGACACAGGTTCCAGTTTGGTTCCTATGCTAATCAGTAACCCCTGGACATTGTTAATCAGCATTTTGCCCTGATTTTTAAAGGTTTCCACCATCTTTTTGTATGCGGCTTCGCAGTTACCGGTGGAATTGTTGACTTGCAGAATGGCGTCGTTGAAAAATTTCATGCCGTCGCCGGTCAATTGCATGACGCCGTTTAAAGCGCGCACTTCACCAAACAATTTCGACATTGAATCGGCGTTGCCGCCGGTTGCGGTCATCACTTTATTCAGCATGCCTGACAAACCTTCAGCTTTCAATGATGACGCGCTGAAATTAAGACCGAGCGCCGCCGCAGCCTTTGCCGCTTCCTGGGATGGCTGTACAATAGTCGTAATTACTCCTTTGACTGCGGTGATGGCTTCTGACGTTTCCATTCCTTTTGCGGTCAATGTCGCAATTGCGGCGGACAATTCTTCAAACGATACGCCGAAATTGGCGGCGATACCGACAACCTGCCCCATGCTTTGGCTTAAAGAATCAATTGTCTGCTTACCGATTAGTGTGGAGGTGAAAAAGACGTCGTTGAGATGACCCACATCTTTAACGGTGTAGCCATAGGCATTCATGGTGCCGGTCAGCAGATCCACTGTTGTGTTCAGATTGGCGTTGT
>CAZKHP010000225.1:0-1669 GCA_964552695.1 uncultured Staphylococcaceae bacterium
ATCAGATCAAACAGATTTTCTTCATGATGGAAAAACGGATTAAAATGGCCAAAAACCTTGAAAATGGAGCCATTATCGATGCGTCCATCCTCAATGATGATTATATGGAAGGCGTAGTCCTGATTGTGGATGAAGACGAAGTGGCACTCAATATCCTGAGCCGCATTCTCAAACGGGCGAATTTCTCTGTGGAAATTGCCAACAACGTCGAAGAAGCATTGGCCATCATCAGCCGTAAAACCATTTCCATCGTCATTTCCGAAATCAACTTGTCGAAGATGGATGGCTTTGCCCTTAAACGGACGTTAAACCAATCGGACCACTTTGGCAATATCCCATTCATCATGGTCTCCCACAACAAAACCATCGAGAATATCGAGCGGGCCAATCTTTTAAGGGTGGATGTGCTTCTCGAAAAACCTGTGATTCCGCAAGAACTGCTTGGCTTCGTCCGCCGTCTCGAACAACGGAAAAAAGTCCTATGAATTTAACGGGAGCGCTCATCTTACTTTTGATTTTTGAGGCGGTTTCCGTTTTTTTGTTGGTGAGCGTTTTTTCTCAAAAAGTGGTCAACAGCCACCGTTTGCAAAAGCAAGTCGAAGCCCGCGATTATATCTTTCGTCATTATCTGGATGGCGAAATTCTGAAAAAGACCTTGTCTGACCGTTTTTTCTTTGATGCCTTTATTGAGGTTGAGAACCAAGTTCAATTGGATCCGAGTATTCGGCAAAAAATCATCGACGATTTGTTAAAAACTTCTTTTTGCCAAAGCCAGTTTCGAAAAATCCGCCACGGAAGTCTTCTCAAACGGAAACAAGCTGCTTTTTACCTCCATGCCTTAGGAACCAAAAACGCCAAAACAGCATTGCGTGCGCAATTGATGCGCGAAAAAAACGCGAGTGTCCGTTTCTATTTGGTTAACGCTTTGATTCTCGATTTGGATCAAGATTCGTTTCGGATTATCATCGATTCGTTACGCGTGTGTGACGACGCCTATCGGCATTGGATCGAAGCTCTTTTCAAGAACCACTATTCGGCGATTGAAACGTTTTTAAGACCCTACTTCGACGACTCCCATCCTGCGATTTGCCATCTCATTCTTTATTTGGCGCAGCACATTTTTGATCACGATCTCCAGAACTATGCGTTGAGGGTCTTTCAGTCGGACATGGAGGTTGATTATTCAATTCGCCTCTTTGCGTTGGAAGCACTGGCAACCATGGTCCCCGAAACGCTTTTGACTGATGAGTATTTGCTGCATCCCGACGAAAAGGTCCAAGCGCTCGCAATCAAAGCGTTAACGACCAAACCTTCCAAAGACACTGTCGATTTCATCATTCATCATATCGACGGAACAGCGATGGATGATGTCCGTCAACAGACGCTGGCTCAGATCGTTTTTGACTCCAAACCGCTTTTACTCTATGTACTCGATGAATACAAACACGTGGTGACACGCGACCAGCGGTTGGTTTTGGCCCGTGTTTTGGCGCGCCACCTGGATTACGTCCTTTTGAAAATGAAAAACGCTTCGTATGCTTATGTGACTGAAATCATCGAAGACTTGTTGGATATGCATGTGGTGGAACAAATCATTGACTTTATCAACCGCAATAAAGATGAAGTGGTTGAACAAGTCGTGTTGAATATCGTTCGTCGATATGCCTCC
>CAZKHP010000226.1:0-1663 GCA_964552695.1 uncultured Staphylococcaceae bacterium
TATTAGCCCCCTATATGACCGGCATGGATCCGGATACCTCGCTTGATGTTCTTGTTTTAGGCTTAGGCACCGGAACCTATCCCACCGAACTCTTGACCTATTTCGATAACGTGACTATCGATGGGGTAGAGATCGATGCCAAAATCATCGAACTTGCCTATGAATACTTCGAACTCCCCGAAGCGGTCAACGCCATCGAAGCGGATGGCCGGAACTTCCTTGTCGCGGGGGAAGGCAAAGACAAAACCTACGACATCATCCTCTGCGATGCCTACCAAGATATTTCCATTCCTTTCCAAATGGCCAGCCAAGAATTTTTCACCATTGCCAAAGAGCACCTCAATGAAAACGGGGTCCTCATGGTCAATATGAATATGTACAGCGATGAACCCGGATCGATCAACCAATACTTGGGAGACACCGTAGGGACCTTATTCAGCGAACTCAATTCCATCCGTGTGGGTTCCAACCGTGTCCTATTCGCTTCCAACGAACCCGATGTCTTGGATACGATGGCCCTTAAGATCGGTGAAGAAACCAACTCCACGCTTCGTAACTTCCTAAACGGCATCAAATACCAACTTGAACCGTATACTCCCGGAGATTGCATCTTGACCGATGACAAAGCCCCTGTGGAAATGCTCAGCATGAAAGTCATCGACGTGATGATCCAAGAAGAAATGGATTATTACCGTCAACTTATCAAAGAACACGGCATCATTTGGTTCCTCAAAGAATTCATTTAATCCTCCATTTTCTTGGTTTCAGCTTTCCTTTTTTATGAAAACCATGTTCTTTTAGCTATGCTAAGATAATGAGGTCTACCAATCGTAGAGTGAAAATAGCCCTAAGAGTAGGTTGCTAATCCCAACCCATATCCCAACAATGAGGGTGTGAGGAAAAAACCATGAACATCGCCGAGAAAATCATTGCTTACCGTAAAGCCAAAAACCTGACCCAATCCCAACTCGCGGATCTTTTATTCGTCTCCGATAAAACCGTCTCCAAATGGGAAACCGGAAGAGGTTATCCCGAAATCTCCATCCTTCCTAAACTCGCGTCCGTATTAGGAACCACTGTGGATGACTTGCTCAAAGAAGATGAAAGTGTTTCGGAAGTCTCTATTTCTCCTGATGCGGAAGCTCAATCGGGCGAAGTGCCTCCGGCGAGCGAGCCTTACCAAACCAAATTCGTTTTGCCTCGTTCGAAATCGTTGATCGTTTGGATTTGCACCGTGTTTATTCCGATGGGACTTTTCTTTATCCTATCGTTGGTCGCGATGCTCAGTGGCTATGCCAATTCCGTAGAAACCGGCTTGCTTCTTTTATTGGTCAATGGGCTCAGCCGCGGCGTCATTGCGTTAACGCTTTATCTATCGTTCAAAGATTCACGGGCCTTGATGATTTATGCCATCTATAGCCTCGTGTTCAGTACCATCGGCATGTTCTCGAAGTCAGGTGGTATTGTTCTTGGAGACTTCACAGTTCTTTTTTCAATTGCCAATTACCTGCTTGTGGTAACCGTTGACATCCTGATCATCCTCTTTGCTTTGCGCAAAGTAAAAAAAGCCAAATCGCTCGTGATCCTCTTATGGATTAGTTTCGGAGTGGGCATGATCTCCTCTCTGATCACCTTCCGGACCGACTTCTTCCTCAATACCTTC
>CAZKHP010000227.1:0-1661 GCA_964552695.1 uncultured Staphylococcaceae bacterium
CAATGCTGGATAACGGATACGCCATGGCGGTGCCGCTTTGAATTTGAATGCGCTCAAAGGCATCGGTATCGTCGCTGGCCCAGTTTTGTTGCATATAACAAAGCATACCGAGGTCGTTGCGATTGCCTCCGCTGGAACACGATTCCCAAAGAATAGCAGGGTATTTTTTGGTTAATGTCTCTAAAACCCGGTACAAACCAAGGATGTAACGATGGAAAAATTCGCCTTGATTATAACGTTGCGAATAGAAATCGGACATATGCCGATTCATATCCCATTTGACGTATTCGATGTGGGCGGAATCCAAAACCGTCGAAACGGAAGAAATCAAATAGTCCTGAACTTCGATCAAACCGAGATCAAGCACCATCTGGTTGCGTCCAAGCGATGGAATTTGTTTGGGAACGCAAATGGCCCATTCGGGATGCGTACGATAAAGTTCTGAGTTCTCGTTGACCATCTCGGGTTCAAACCACAAACCAAATTTAAGGCCGTTTTTGTTGGCAATTTCGGCAAGTTTAGCTAAGCCGTGAGGAAGTTTCTTGGAATTTACAATCCAATCGCCCAAGCCTTTGGTATCGTCGGTTCGTTTGCCAAACCAACCATCATCCAAAACAAACAGTTCGATGCCCAAATCTCCGGCCCGTTTCATTAGGTCGTGGAGTTTACTTTCCGTGAAGTCCATGTAAGTGGCTTCCCAGTTGTTTAAAAGAATGGAGCGGTCTTTTAAAGCCCAAGGCCCGCGCACGATATGTTTATTGATGAAGTCATGCATTTGAATCGAAACACCGTTGGTTCCTTTATTGGAAAAGCTGAGAATCGCCCAAGGGGCTTCAAATTTTTCGCTGGGGCTTAACTTCCATTCAAAACAGAAAGGGTTAACCCCCATTTGGACACGGACTTTTCCATAAGTATTCACTTCAACCATCTCATAATGGTTCCCGCTATAAATGAGATTAAAGCCATAGGCGTTGCCGCGGTTTAAATCCGTATGTTTAGCTTTGAGCATGAAAAACGGGTTATGACGGTTGCTGCTGGCACCGGTTTTTGAATCATTGACGTAGATGCCAGGCCCCATTGCTTTGTCAACGACATGAGTTTCGCTTGCCCATCCCCATAGAGGTTGTCCAAGGAAAAACCTTGATCTAAAACATCCATTTGCATGCTCATCAACTTTTTGAGGGTAATGATGCCATCACTGTCGTTGGTGATCCGAGTCGTGCGGGCAATCACGTCATCTTCCTCAAAAACGGTATAGATAAGGTCGAGGTCCACTTTGGCTTGAAGGTCCGTCAAATGAATGACAAGTGTTTTCCCGCCTGTATGCGGAGAAGGAAGACCGGAAATCTTGGCGATGCCTTCAGAAACATCAAAATTTGAAAAAATAAAATCGTTTCCAAGCGACATTTCATCTTCGATAATGACACTGGGTTCACGGAAATCGCCTTTGCCTAAGGTTGAATATTCCAAGGAAAGGTTATCTAAGCAAAGAGCCGGATGCGATTTATCATAGATGACACTGGAACCATGGGCAAACGACCACTTTTCTTTCGAAAAATTATAGTTTTCGGGAATGGTTAAACGCGGGCCGTAATATTCGGTCCGGACATGGTTTGTTTCGTCAATACGAAGTATATAGGTCGTATGGGCGGTATCGAGTT
>CAZKHP010000228.1:0-1647 GCA_964552695.1 uncultured Staphylococcaceae bacterium
GCGCCCGGTTAAGAGCCTACGAGCTTTCCAAGCCCGCCCCTTCAGCCACTTGGGTATTTCTCCGTGCGTGTAAAATTATAACAAAGCCCGTTTGGATTGTCATTAGGTTTTCTTCAAAATTGAGGCAAACAAACCACCAACACTCCATAGGCGAAGCATAATAATTAAGATATAATTATTATTTAGAGGGATTTTATGAAGGAAATTACGATTTCACCCAACGAAGCCCATCAACGCGTCGATAAATACGTCCGCAAAATGTTGCCGGACGCACCGTTGAGTTTCATCTATAAACTCTTTCGCCAGAAAGATGTCAAAATCAACGGCCACTGGGTCGACATTTCGGTGATGGTCAATGCGGGGGATGTCCTGCGTGTCTATGTCACCGATGCCCAGCTTGCCGATTTCCAAAAAGAACGCCCCATCGAAGACCTTCCTTTTTCTCATCCCATCATTTTCGAGGATGATAATATTTTGATCGTCGCCAAGCCCAAAGGATTGCTCGTTCACGGGGATGAAGGAGAGAAGCGGTTGACGCTTGCCAACCAAGTCGCGAGTTATCTTTATAAAAAAGGAACCTACGATCCGACCGCGATGGGATTTACGCCCGCACCGGCGCATCGTCTCGACCGCAACACCTCAGGGCTGGTTGTTTTCGGCAAAAACTTAATGGCCCTTCAAGCCCTAGAAGACTTATTCAAAGATAAAAAAGAACTCAAAAAAGAATATCTCACGTTAGTGGTGGGCACCATCGACCATGACGGAAAGATTGATTTGCCCCTGAAAAAAGATGCCGAAAGCGGAACGGTCAGCGTTTCCAGTTTGGCTCAAGGCGCCAGCAGTGCTTTGACCTATTATCATGTGGAAGAAGCCATTGGCCTTTATACTCTTTTGAAAGTCCAGATCGTCACTGGAAGAACCCATCAGATACGGGCCCATATGAAAGCCATTCAACATCCTGTGGTGGGTGATGGAAAATACGGTTCATTCGAAACTAATCGAACCTTTAAAACGCTCTTTAAATACGATTCGCAGTTCCTGCACGCCTACTCCCTTACCTTTGGTAATGTCACCGGTTTGTTGAGCTATTTATCCGGAAAAACGTTTGTGGCTCCGCTGCCCGAAAAAGAGCAAAAGATTCTTTCGGCACTCCGAAAAAAGCTATAATAAAAAAGAAATACAGAGGTACCCCTATGTCCATCGAAACATCCTATCGTCGTTGGTTAGATTCACCCCTCGTTTCCGCTTCCGACAAAGCGCTTCTAAAAGCCATGCCGCAAGAGGAAATCAATGAAGCTTTCTTTAAGGATCTCGAGTTTGGAACCGCCGGAATGCGCGGCATCCTAGGTCCCGGAACCAACCGCATGAATCTTTTTACCGTTCGTAAAGCCACCGTGGGATTCGCCCTTTATGTCCTGGAAAAATATCCCGACGCCGCCACGCGTGGAGTCGCCATTTCTCACGATAACCGGCATATGTCCCGTGAGTTCACGTTGGATATTGCCCATACCTTAAATCTTTATGGCATCAAAGCCTATATTTTTGAATCGTTAAGACCGACTCCCGAACTCTCTTTTGCCGTCCGCAAACTCCATTGCATCGGTGGCATCATCATCACCGCCTCGCATAACCCGAAAGAATATAACG
>CAZKHP010000229.1:0-1641 GCA_964552695.1 uncultured Staphylococcaceae bacterium
TGAACGGATAAAGACGAAGTTCTTTTTCCCAGCATTTGGTTTGCACAGTAATTTCTTTCGCCACGCCTTCCCTGTCTTCCATATCCGTATTTAAAAGGCGCTTGGTTGCGGCTTCTAATCTCTTGTCGTATTCCTCGCAATTTTCATCGATGGACGGCATAATCCCCTCCTCTTTAAAACGTTGTTCAATTCGGCGTTCGGCTCGGATAACGACGGCTTGGATAACGACGGACGGGGTAATTTATGCGCGTTGTCTCCTCAAAAAGATCCGCGCGCTGAACTTTGATTGTGGAAATCAACGTTTCGGCCAAAGTCTTCATTTGCTTCTGAAAGTCCGGAAGCGACATGTTGGCTTTAGACAGATCGACGATATAAACGTGATTATGCAAATGGCCGTTGGGTTCAAATTCATATTGGCCTTCAATGTTGATGTCCTGCCGGCTTAGCTCATCGCGAAGGACCGAAGCCCGGCCTTGACTGCCCGTGAAGGTTAAAACAGCTTTCATTGTTTTTCTCCTTTCGATGTCCAATGCAAAATGTTTGCACTATGGGATAAGCCATATTTTAAGGGCGGGTTTCCATGCCTATTTTCATATGAATTCGGCACTTAAGTGACTTTTTAAGTCTTATTTTGGCGATGTGACGGATTCATTCATTCTAAGTGTATTTTTTATTCACGGCTTTTTTGCCGTTCGCAGCCTTACCGAATGGCGCGCGCGCTTTGAAAAGCGTCTTCGGCCTGCACAACGATCAATGACGAGGCCTTATCCCACATGGAATAAAATTGGCGGCGGAATGATTGGGCCGTCAGTTCTGACTGAACCACGATAATCTTTGGAAACGGTTCACATCCCAAGACCAATAGGGCAAACTTATTTCCGTAAACGTAAAAAGAGATTGTATCGATATAATTTTTCGAAAGCATTCGAAACTCGAAACGCGGCGTTGATAAGGGAAGCTCTTTCATCTCCGACAAAAGGCATTTGATTAAAGTTGAATCATTTTGTTTAAGAATACGGGCAAAATTCTTATGGCTTTTTGATCCGGACACGCGCGCTAAAACGTCTTCTGAAGGCGACGTTATCAGAATATCTCCGCCCGTTTTTCCGATCGTCTCTTCAATATCGTTAAAAAAAGTTTCTATTCCTTCTTCTCCCACGTATGAAAAAATATCCTCGGAACGCCGTTTGACGCCTTCGGAATCCGAAAACTCAATTCCGGCCGCTTCCATGGTTTTTTGTACAAGCTGCACCGTATTTTGACGCGGGGAAATGTGGCCCATTTCCATCTTCCTGATCGTCGTAACAGAAAGACTCGCGGAATCAGCGAGTTCTTCCTGCGACCAATCCAGAAGGGCCCGGCCAGCTTTTATCTGTCTTGCGCTTATTGTGCTTAATAACGCCATTTTTCACGTCGACTGTTTTTATGGCGTCAATGATTTATACTTTAAGTCGAAAGAACAACGCCTATTTTCATTGGCTTTTGTCTCATTTCGTTGCGGCAAAAACTATGTTTTCGGGAAAGATCGTTTTTAAATACTCATGATACTTTATTTATATATCCGCACCGCCCATTCAGAATTGGGACGTTTTCGAAGCGTTTTCTCAACGATTAAATAGGTGTTGGAAGAATTGGAGCGGT
>CAZKHP010000230.1:0-1629 GCA_964552695.1 uncultured Staphylococcaceae bacterium
TGACCGTCTTTTTGAACTTCGGCCACCGCTTGCACGAACCGCTCGACCGAGCCTTTCGCATTGATTCGGCGTTCCAAAAAGATGAGAAACGGAAAGTGATTCTGGATATCGTGCAAAACCTCATCATAACGGAGGTGTTCATCCCCCATCAACACCATCCGCGCCATCCGCGAAATCATCGAAGAAAGATCCTGACTGTGAAGCGTGGTAATGACAGGATGGCCGGTCATCGCGGCATTCAAGACGTCGATCATTTCTTTCCCGCGGGCTTCGGCGACTATCAACCAGTCGGGATTGGACCGAAGCGCGTTTCGGATTAAGTTGCCGAAAGAGGCTTCGTTGACGACGCCGCTCGTTTGCCAAAGCGTGACGTCCAAGGTTTCTTCGTTGGCCACCTCTTCCAGTTCTTGAACATTATCCAGGACGATGATGCGTGCATTTTCCGGGAGATGAAGAAGAAGGAACTTTTGCAGTTCGGTTTTTCCGGTTCCTGTTTTCCCTGCAATCACGAGGGATAAGTCCAAGCGTAATAAGGCCACAAAAAGAGTTTTGATATCCTGTGGCATAAAGGTCGTATCTTGCTGTAAAAGAGCAGTTGAGGAATGCCCAATGCGAAGTGAAAAAGTGACTGCTCGGTCATATTTTTTCCTTCCGATGGCAGGGTGGACCGCATTGAGCCGATAAGGCCCCACCGACACATCGAGAATCGGGGACGCATACGAGAATAATTGTTCGGTCAAATTGGCCACTTGGCGGATGAAATCAAGAACGGCCTCTTTCGCCAAAACCACATCCGCTTTTTGACGGCCTTGGAGGTTATGCTGAAAAAACAGGGTTTCGCCGTTATAGGAAATATCGGTGATGCCTTCTTGTTGAAGCCAGGGTTTCAAAAATGAGTTGTCCAAAAACGCCAATGCTTTTTCATTCATATCAAGGCTCCCGGGCATGCAGTTCGAAACGAAGTTCGTCATCGTAGGTGATAAGCGGACTGATTTCCACGATTAAACGGATTTGGACCCCATCGCAGGTTTGTTCGCAAGGGGTAAGAGTCGAAACATCAAAATAGTAAAAACCGAGGCGGTAGCTGTCGGTATAGGGTCGGAGTTCTTTGGCGAGATAGTGCTCCACATCCTCCTCTAAGACCCGTTCATCATAGAAAAGCAGGAACTGCCCGTTTTCCTGGACCAACGGATAAACGGCATTTTCCATCACCCCGCGGGTTAACGACAAAAACGTGCGATGGACACCGCCAAAAGAGTAGGTCATTGAAAATGTGGATAATAGACCCAGTAACGCCAAAAAGCCGAAGAAGTAGTTAATCATACGTGGCACCTTCTTCGGTATAGTCGTAGCCTAAATCAAAGGCATCGTTGTCCACCACCACGCAATAGGCACTGGAAGCACAGTCGCCGAAAAACGCCCACCCCGCTTCATGCGAAAACGAAAAATCGATGGTGAGCGCGTTCATCCCGAACGCCGCAACTTTCACACGTCCCGAAACCGTCTGCAAATCGGAAAAATGATTTTTCGGGAAATAGAGAAAAGAAGTCGCGGTATACCCCTGACTCGGATTTAGGGACATCGTCAACGTCTGCGGATCGACATATAAAGAATCAGTGAAGGCAAAAT
>CAZKHP010000231.1:0-1622 GCA_964552695.1 uncultured Staphylococcaceae bacterium
CCGCTAGCACGTATGGGCTTACCGGAAGATGTTGCAGGGGTGTGTCTGTTTCTTGCTTCAAAAGAAGCAAACTACCTCACCGGCCAGACCATCAAGGTTGACGGAGGAATGGCGATTTAGTGTAATACAATAAAAGGAGGCTATGAATGGCAAACGCAGAAAAGATTAAATCAATTATTGCAGAACAACTTGGCGTAAAGGTCGAAGAAGTCACTGCAGAATCATCTTTCGTTGATGATCTCGGCGCTGATTCTCTCGATACCGTTGAGCTCATTATGGCTCTCGAAGAGGAATTCAGCATCGAAATCCCTGATGAAGATGCAGAAAAAATGACCAAAGTCGCCGATGTTATCAAATACATTGAAGAAAAAGCTGCCAGCAAATAGTCAAATTATCCAACATCTGACCTAAACCATTTGCCTCGACATTTTGTCGGGGCAATGCTTTTTTAACGAGACAAAAAATCTATGGAAAAACGACGCGTTGTTATCACAGGAATGGGTGTGCTTTCGCCGGTTGGCTCTGGCGTAGAGCGCTTTTGGCATGGACTGATTCAAGGAAAAAGCGGAATTCACCGCATTGACCGCTTTGATCCCACGGAATATCCTTCACAAATTTGCGGAGACGTCCGCGACTACAATGCAGCCGATCACTTTGATGTGAAAGAGGCTCGGCACCTTTCACGTTTTATTCAATTTGGCGTTGTTGCAGCCCGGGAAGCCTTAAAACAATCGACACTTAATACAGAAACCATGGATCAATACCGATGCGGCGTCATTGTCGGATCAGGCGTTGGGGCTTTGGAGTCCTTTGAGCAAAACTACCAAAATCTGATCAATCGCGGCCCTAAAAAGATTTCTCCATTTTTTATTCCCCAATTTATTGTTAATGAAGCGGCTGGGCAAATCGCCATTGAAGTCAAGGCAAAAGGATTTGCGACCTGCGTTGTCACTGCTTGTGCGACAGGAAGCAATTCCATAGGCGATGCCTTTCGCTTTATTCAATACGGCGAACAAGATATTATGTTTGCCGGCGGAACCGAAGCGGCGAATACCCCGATGGGTGTTGGCGGATTTTCAGCGATTAAAGCATTATCCCAAAGAAATGACGCCCCAGAAAAGGCAAGCCGTCCATTTGACCTTAACCGTGATGGATTTGTCATGGGGGAAGGCGCGGGGATTGTCGTCCTCGAATCGCTGGATCATGCCAAAAAACGCGGTGCAAAGATTTTAGCTGAAATGGCCGGTTATGGCCGTAGTTCGGATGCTTACCATATTACCGCTCCTGAACCAACGGGTGAAGGCGCGATTCGCGCTATCCTCTTAGCACTGAAGGATGCAAATTTAAAACCCGAAGATGTTTCCTATATTAATGCCCACGGGACGTCCACTGAGCTTAATGACAAGGTTGAAAGCCTCGCCATCAAGCAAGCCTTTGGTGATTATGCGAAAAAAGTTGCGGTGAGCTCAACGAAATCAATGACCGGACATCTTTTGGGAGCTGCTGGCGGCGTTGAATTTGTTGCATCGGTTCTCGCGGTGATGCATGATATTGTTCCGCCAACAATTAATTATGAAACACCGGATCCAAATTGTGACCTCGATTATGTCCCTAACAAAGCC
>CAZKHP010000232.1:0-1621 GCA_964552695.1 uncultured Staphylococcaceae bacterium
TGGGGAATTTCAGGGCGATAAAGGACGACATGGATCATAAAAGCCTCCGAGAATAGCCTCATTTTACAATAATTTTATTCATTATCCAATCTTATGGTAATATAAGTTTGTACAGGTGAAAAAATGAAAGATATCGTTGAATTATTCGAACGATTGACTGCCGAAAAGGTCCTTTCTTGTCAAGATATGGCTAACGGCATAAGCAATCGCAATTATCTCATCAATGGCAAAAAGGTGCTGCGAGTCAAAGGGGCTTTCAGCGATCCTTTTTATTCGTCATCCACCGAACATGAAGTCGAAAGCAAAATCGCTCACCTCGATTTAGCTCCCAGATTGCTTGTTTTTGATGAACCCAGTGGCACAAAGATTGCCGAATTCATCGAAGAAAAAGTTTCCTTCGTCGATCCTCATCCAACGGAATACCAACTCGAACAAGTGGCGTTAATCTTGAAGAAACTGCATACTTCCGGAATACGTGTCACCAACAAATTTTCGATGTTTGACCGATTGGAAGCTTATAAAAAAGAATCGTTTGCGCGCATCAACCCAATCGTCGAGTCCTCGATCATCGCTGCGGCCAAGCAACATTTCGATACCAAGCACCTAGTGCTTTGTCATAACGACGTTGTCCGCGGCAACATTCTTTTCGCGGGCGACAAGGTCTATCTCATCGATTACGAATACGCGTGCATGAACGATCCGGTCTTTGATTTGGTTTCGTTCTTGAGCGAAAATAACATCGAGGATCGTAAAAGCGTCTTCTACTTCCTCAGTAAGTACTATGGTAACGAGGCCATGATTCCGGTCGAAAAGATCAGTGCCTTTTACCACTTCTTGGATTTGCTATGGTTTTATTGGGCCGGCATGATGCAACGGCACTGCCCCAATCCCATCTTCGCCAAGATTGCCGATATTAAACACCAACGTCTCATCAAGTTATGAAAAAAAGGGCCACGGCCCTTTTATTTTTTAGCAGCGTCGCGGAAGATTTGAAGTCCCGCAGTGGTCAACGGATGAACCACCATTTTTTCTAACACGGCGAATGGAATGGTCGCGATATCGGCTCCGGCAAGCGCGGCTTGTTCAACGTGAGCAAGATTGCGGATGCTGGCAGCGATGACTTCGGTTTCATAACCGTAGTTGGCAATCATGGCCATGATCTTTTCGATCAATTCGGCACCACTGTCGCCGGCGTCATCGACACGGCCCATAAACGGCGAGATGTAGGTCGCTCCGGCTTCGCAAGCCATCAAGGCTTGAGGAACGGAGAAGACGAGCGTGACGTTGGTTTTGATGCCCAATTTGCTTAATTGGCTCACGGTGGCGATACCATCCATGGTCATCGGGACTTTGACCACGATGTTTTTGTGAAGCTTCGCCAATTCTTTGGCTTCTTCCACCATTTTTTCAGTGGAGGCTTCTTGAACTTCGGCGCTGATCGGGCCATCGATGAGTTCGACGATTTCTTTGATGACATCAGTCAATTTGCGGCCTTCTTTGGCAATTAATGACGGGTTGGTCGTTGCCCCTTTGATGCATCCCCAGCGGCTGGCCGTGCGGATGTCGTTGATGTTTGCGGTATCAATAAATAGTTTCATAATTATTCCTCTCTCGGAGCAAC
>CAZKHP010000233.1:0-1616 GCA_964552695.1 uncultured Staphylococcaceae bacterium
CGAAAACGAAATTCTCATTTTCGATGAACCGACCGCCGTGTTGACCCCGCAAGAGATTGTCGACTTGATGCAAATCATGCGCAACCTCACCAAAGAAGGCAAATCGATCCTGTTCATTACCCACAAACTCAACGAAATCATGGAAGTTGCCGACCGCGTCTCGGTTTTACGCCGCGGACACTATATCGGCTCGGTCGATGTCAAAGACACGACCAAAGAAATGCTTTCCAAGATGATGGTGGGCCGTAACGTCGATTTCTCGGTGCATAAAGCGCCCGCCAAACCCACCGACATTGCCCTTGAAGTCAAAAACCTCAACGTCATTTCTCCGTTATCGAAAAAGCACGTCGTCAACGACGTTTCCTTCACCGTCCGTAAAGGCGAAATCGTCTGCGTCGCCGGCATTGAAGGTAACGGTCAATCCGAACTCGTCTACGCCATTACCGGTCTCACCGATCCCGATGGCGGCCAAGTCTTGATGCATGGTGAAGACATCACCACCAAACCGGTCCGTTACCGGAATGATCACGGCATGGCCCACATCCCCGAGGACCGTCATAAGTTCGGTCTCATCTTGGACTATCCGCTTTCCTTTAATATGGTCCTCAAGAAATACCACACGAAAGATTTCCAAAAACGCGGATTCATCCGTTTTGATAAGGTCAATGAATACGGCGAAAACCTGATCGCCCAATTCGACGTGCGCACCTCCCAAGGCAACAAGACCTTGGCTCGAAGCATGAGCGGTGGTAACCAACAAAAAGCCATCATCGCCCGTGAAGTTTCCACCGGCGGAGACCTCCTGGTCGCGGTTCAACTGACCCGTGGTCTCGACGTCGGCGCCATCGAATACATCCATAAACAAATCGTCAAGCAACGCGACGAAGGTAAAGCCGTGTTGATGATTTCGCTCGAACTCGACGAAGTCATGGACGTCAGCGACCGTATCTTAGTCATGTTCGAAGGCAAGATCGTCGCCGAATTAGACCCCAAGAAGACCACCATCGAAGAGCTCGGTATTTATATGGCCGGCGGAAAGAAGGAAACCCATGAAAAAGGTATGGAATAAGATCGTTTCGGGTGTCCGTTTCTTCTTCTCGAAGGCATTTTGGGTCGACCGTGTCTGGATTCCGCTGAAAAAAGGGGTCCGTTACATCTTCACCAAACAATTCTGGAAAAAGGCTTTAACTTCCGGAGGCATGGAAAGCTTTGCCGCTGCGTTACTGGCCATTCTTGCCGGTCTCTTAGTCGGCTTTATCATTATGTTATTTACGCGCCCGACCGTGGCGTGGTATGGCTTCCTTACGATGATCGGACGCGGCTTATTTAGAGCCGGCGCCAAAGGCATCGGAAACTGGCTCTACTATGTCGGACCGCTTCTCATGTGCGGTCTTGCTGTCGGCTTCGCGTTTAAGACCGGCCTCTTCAACATCGGAGCTAGCGGCCAATACACGGTCGGTATGTTCTGCGCCCTTGTGGTGGGCATCACCGGCGATATCTTTGGCCCGTTCCAATGGATCGTGGCCGTCATTGCCGGCATGATCGGAGGCGCCATCTGGGGCTTCCTACCCGGTTTCTTCAAAGCGTATTTCAACGTCAACGAAGTCATTACCGCG
>CAZKHP010000234.1:0-1613 GCA_964552695.1 uncultured Staphylococcaceae bacterium
GTATGCTGCCGGACGAGCCGGTTTAAGCCAGATTGAATCGATGTCGATTTGGATCGGATTCATCCGTTTAGCCGAAGTTGTTATTGCCATCTTTGGCATCGTTCATTCCGTGGCTCCCTATGGCAAGTTCTATAAAGGAACCGCGATTACTTCCGCCATCTTCAATGGCGTTTCCGGTTTGATTCTTTTTATCGTCTTATTCCAACCCGCTAATCCTTTGATTTCAAAAGGTACGGATGCGGTCTTTATGGTCCTTCTTTTTACCGCCATGGGGCTCCTAATCTCTGGAACTGTCCAAGCCAAGAAAGAATCCATTCACCAAGTACAAACCGAGGGTGGTTACTTTTCGCAAAACACTCGAACCAATCGATTTGATGAGGACTTTGTTCCTTTAGCGGTGCCTCCTCAACCCCGTTCGGTTGAACCCGTTGCGCCTTCCGTAACATCCCCTGAAATGACTAAGACCGCCAGTGACTTAGCCTCGCTAAAAACTCTCTTCGAACAACAGCTCATTAACGAGCAAGAATACACCGAAAAGAAAAAAGAAATCCTCAACCGCGATTTTGCGGGGAAATAGTTTACCTTTTATTTGTTTTTCTATTTTTCCGACACTCTTAAAAGAAGAGGGGAACCCATGAAAAATGGCCGCTTGTCGTTGGTGATTGCTCAAATCTTAACGATGCTGCAAGCGTTCATCCTTGGCGCAACGTTTGCCGTATTTTCTTATGTATCGTTTTTTTACAATGACATACTCAATCTTTTGATCGATATGGCCGGTACCTTGTGGTGCGTCCTGGCTTTTGCCTTTGCGATTGCCGGAGTGAGACACGCAACCGCCACGGGGGACTTCAAAAAGGGCAGTGCGATCGTTTCGTCGGTGTTCAATGGTGTAGTCATCCTAGGGGCTCTTATTTTGTATCTTTTTAAAGATATATACAGTGTTCCACTTGCGGTCATGTTTGTTCTTTCTTTCGCCGCCATCCCCTCGTTTGCGCTCTTGATTGAAGGCATGATTAAAGCCGCCAAACAACCGTTCATCGAGCCAAGACAACCTCCGATGACTTTTTCTTCTTCAACGTCCCCGGAAAACGCTCAATCCATCGCAAACCTTTGCGCGTTATGGAAACTTTACGAACAAAAACTCATCACTGAGGAAGAATACATTTCCCGGCGGAATGTGATCTTTTACCGTTCAAATCCCAAATAGAAAAAATAATTTAGACATTTTCCGTTTTTGTCAAAATTAATAAAAAAGAAATTAATAAAATCAACTCAACTTTATTAGGTACCTTCATCTTCCTCGCCAAGAAGTTCCCCAAGGTCCTCAAGCTGGACAAAATGAAGCTCCCGATGTCCCTCTACATCGGCTCGATCCCCTTACACGGGATGATGGGCTTAGCGATGGTCATCTTACTTCCCGGGACCCAATCCATGATCATGGGTATCGGCGCTCTCTTATTCATGATTTCGGACTTCATTTTAACCGTCGACAAGTTCGTGATCCTGCATAACAAATGGATCTTGCGGGCGAACAGTCTCTTCTATTTCATCGGCTTACTTTGCATCGTCCTCAGCATGATGCGGTAAACGAAAAGTTCTTAAAATAGGGATCC
>CAZKHP010000235.1:0-1594 GCA_964552695.1 uncultured Staphylococcaceae bacterium
ATGGACGTTTTATGGGGATCGTTGGGGTCGAAGTTTTTGAGTTTTTGCGAAAGCACGTTGATCGGCAAAATCAAATTGCGAGCCAGTTGCACCGCGAGGAAAACGGAGAATGCCAGAATCAAGACCGCACTGGCGATTAAAATGATTTGTAACGTCGTGAGCGTTGAGAACAAGGCCGCGTAATTTTCAACCGTCACCAAATGCCATTCGAAGTTGTAGGAAGACGCTAAAACGCTCATCGGAGAAACTGAGACGATCGACTTTTCGCCGTTGACCTTTTGGATGTCATAGGAACTTGTGTCCGTCAGTTTGTAAAGATTCTCTTCGAAGAGCACAGTCCCGGATAACGACACGTCGTTATGGGCGACGATGCGGTTGGTACCATCGACGATGAACGAGTAACCGTCGACATTGGAGATTTCGCTGAGAATAGTCAATATCACCGAGTGACGGAGAAAGAAGAAAGTCGTTCCCACCACCGTATTGGGGTCGCTGGGATAGGTCAGTTTCTTGCCTAAAATGACAAAGGCATTTTCGTCATCGACATAAGTATCCACATAATCGATCCAATGGGTGGAGGATTCAACCGCTTTGACATCACTGGAGGTAATCATCCATAAGTCGGGACGATTGGAAAACATTTCCCCGTCAATGACCGTGGCCATTCCGCCGAAGAGGGCATCGTTGACGTGGGCATCGTCATAAATCGTTTCATAGACGCTTTGACGGTCCGAATTCGAGGTATCGGTCAAAGCATCCAAATGATCGGCGGTAAAGGTTCTTGAATAGGTCGACAAGGCTTCGTAAACGATCTGGTCGAGCGAATCCGCGGCAGTTTCCTGTTGCACGAACACATTGCTCTCCAAATACCGGTTGACGAACACAGTGGTCGCCACTTGAACGGCGGCCATGATCACTAAAAAATCAACGACCAAAATGCCTAGGCAGGCCAAAACATATTTGGCTAACAGGCTCTTTTGGACTTTATCTTTCATTGCGGCTTTTTCTCGCTTTCAAGCACATACGCGCTGGGTGTCATGCCCACCACTTTACGGAACACAAGAGAGAAATATTTGACATCGCTGTAACCCACCAAGTCGGAGACTTCGTTAATCCGATAACGACCGCTGGCAAGCAATTTTTTGGCGACCATGATGCGATAATTGGTCAGTACTTCGTTGAACGTCAAACCCAAATTGTTTTTGAAAAGGTGCATGAAATAGGACTCGCTGACGCGCAGCTCTTCGGCGATGACTTTGACCGTCAAATTTTCTTTGTAGCGTTTGGAAATAATGTCCATCGCGGCAAGGACGTTTTTCTTATAGGCGGGATTGTTGGCCGCCCCGTCCACGACGGTATTTAAACCTAAGAAGAGTTTTTGGCTGACTGCTTTTTGCGTCGCTAAATACGCATCTTTGATGGAAGGCAGACCTTCAAAAAAGGCGATGCCGACGGAAAGCGTATCCGACACTTTTTCGCCATAGCGGTTGAGACAAGTCCGTAAGAGGTTAACCCATTCTTCGCGGTCTTCGTAACGGGCCATCACAACCAAATAACGATCAAAGGCGTAGTCCATCTTCTCAACATCTTTTAA
>CAZKHP010000236.1:0-1592 GCA_964552695.1 uncultured Staphylococcaceae bacterium
AAATTCTGATCTTTATCGGAAACATCCTGATTATGCGATGGCGATTCCCGGAGTCAATCCGATTGAACGCCGGCATCAATTAATGTTGGATTTTGCTCGCCAAGACGTTCGTGATTACGTTTTTGACTTGATGTGCAAGGTGATTGATGACATTCACCCGGATTATCTCAAGTTGGATGCCAACCGAATCATGAGCGATATCTATTCGGTGGGTTTGAAAAACCATGGCGAATATCAACATCGTTACATGCTTGGTCTGTTTGATTTTTGGAATCGTTTGGTACAAAAATACCCACAAATCCTCGTTGAAGCATGTTCTTCCGGCGGAAATCGTTTTGATTTAGGCACGCTTTTCTACTTCCCGCAAATTTGGGCTTCCGATAACTCCGATGCCCAAGCCCGAATCTATATTCAAGAAGGAACCTTATTGGGGTATCCGCAGTTAACGATGGGCGCTCACATATCTCACGTTCCTAACAGCACGACCCATAAGACGACTCCATTAGAATCTCGTTTTAATGTATCTTCCGACGGAGCCTTTGGCTATGAACTGGATTTGACTAAACTGCCCAAAGAAGAGTTGGACGTCATGAAAAAACAAATCGGCTTTTATCGCGAATGGGGCTCTTTGTTACGAACCGGCGTTTATCGCCGCCTCAAGAGTGCTTATTCCTCGAATGTTTATAGTTACCTCATTTCCGACAACGTAACTGATTTTAAACAAGCCATTTTGTTTGTTGCCGTTGTCAATGATCTCCATAAAAAGGAATCGGTTCGCTTGAAGTTCCTCAACCCCGACGCCCAATACCTTGTTTCCTATCGCTCACAAGAAAACCTCGCTTCCATGCCTTCGCGCGTTGTCTCCGGAAAAGAATTGATGAAGACTCCGATGGATCTCACCAATCTCTTTAAAGAGGAAAGAAACGTTTGCAATGATACGATTGCGTCGCGTCTTGTTATAATTGAAAAGGTGATTTAAATGAACGGGTTCAAAAATGCCAACATTTATGTCGAAGGCAAAGGAGTCATTAAGACTTCCTTAACTTTTGACAAGGGCATTATTCAGTCGATCGGTCCTTCCAAAGAAAAAGACCTCGTTGAATTACCGAAAAACGCCATCGTCGTTCCGGGTTTCATTGATGAACATATTCACGGATGCCATGGGCATGACGTGATGGACGCTTCGAGTTCGGCATTGATGGACATAGCCAATCAACTTCTTCAAGAAGGCGTAACCTATTTTTGCCCGACTACGATGTCAATGAGCCTTTTAGATATCAAAAAAGCTCTTGGCACGATTAGCCAAGTGAAAGAACATCAAACTTCCGGCGCGGAAATCGTCGGTGTCCATTTGGAAGGTCCGTTTCTATCTGAAAAATTCTGCGGTGCTCAAGACCCCCGTCATCTTCTTGATTGCGATGAAAAAACGCTCACCGATCTGATTAAAACTTCGCATTCCTCAATTCGTATCGTGACTTTTGCCACCGAACGAAATGGAATGTCCATTCTGCCTACGCTTCAAAAAGAACATATCACGCCTTCGCTCGGTCATTCCGATGCGACGGGCGAACAAACCCACCAAGCCATCGAGG
>CAZKHP010000237.1:0-1578 GCA_964552695.1 uncultured Staphylococcaceae bacterium
TCACATGGGCTTTCGTTTACCTAATCTTAGTTTCAAAAAACGGATTAAGCAATCACAGAATGAAGAACGCAAGAAAAAAGTTTTTTTATTTGAAAAAACAAACAAAAAAGAGCGCCCATGAAGTAGCGCTCTTTCGCAAAGAAAGGAGGAAACCCGATTATTGAATCGGTTTTTGCCGTTTGACGGATTTTGCTAAAGCAAAGATTTCGTAGCCGATGCCTAAGACAGAGAAGAACAACGTCATAAGCAAATCCGAAATAAAGGAAGCAGAGATTTCAGCGTCTTGCATCATCAGACTGAAGGCTTCAAAACCACTGATGGCTAAGTTAGCTTCCCGTGCAGCAGCGACCCCGACTGAAAAATAAATGCCAAACACAGAGCCCACCATGCACACGAGCGTGGTCAATGATACGATCACCACCATGACTTTATCGGGTTTGCCTTTGAACCGTTTGTAGAAAAAGACGCCTAGCCCAATGGCCACAAGCGCCGACAAGGCTGAAACAAAGCCCACAAAGTAGAGGATCACGGACACGACCGCACCGACAAAGCCTCCGGCCAAAGCGCCCAGAAAGCCTTTGAAGTAATTATTTGGAGCGGCTTCAAAGTTCTTGTTATCGGTTTCGATGGCTTGGTTGATTTGGGACAAGCAGTCTTGATCGAGGACCATGGCAAAGCCATCGACATAAATCTTCTTGCTTGTTTCTGGGGTCATCTCTTTGCCGCAAATCGGGCAATAACGGTTGTCGAGCGCACCGTTATCTTTGATCGTTTGATAAATAAACTTCATCAAATCCGGCATCCGTTTGATCAGACGGTTAACCGTGATATCATTCAATCCGATGGTCACGCCAAAGGGAGTGAACATTGAACGGAAGAACTTGATCTTGGCATTTTTAAAAATCTGTTCGATGGTCTGTTTCTGTTCGGGCGAAGCAAAGAACGAGATTTGGATCAAAACGGGGGCGACATTATCCAACATGCGAAGCGCAACATTGGTTTCGTAACCTTGGATAACACCATAGCCGACATTACCGACGATAGACATCCCATAGCTTTCAAAAAGACTCGAAAATTTTTTGTTCATACATACTCCCTTTTCTTGTGTTGAGTTCGGAGACAATGACCCATGATTTCATTAAATATAAGGACATACGTCCCAACGCATAGTTCCATTATAGCGGATTATTTATGACAAATTTCTTACGTTTTTGAAAAACGATTTGAAACGGGCCCATCAATGGAATTTACATCGGCTTCAGGTTCTTTTCCAACCTTTCCATGATGACTTTCAAGCGGCGTTGCCGAGAGTCTTCTTTTTTCAACGCATAATAGCTGATAGCGTAGGTTTTCCGAACCGACGGAGACATCGCCAAATAATTGCTCAAGGCTTTTTCGTTCGAGCGCAAGAGTTCAATAAAGTCTTCAATCGAAAAGTCAATTGGATCGTGATCGGCTTTTTCCCAGCGGCCATCTTTTTTTGCAAGTTCCACCGCCGCCAAACCGGAAGGCATCATTTTGCCCTCTTTGATGAGTCGTTCGACCGAGTTTTTATTTTTGGTGGACCAAACGCTTCTG
>CAZKHP010000238.1:0-1571 GCA_964552695.1 uncultured Staphylococcaceae bacterium
CTTTCGGGAACATGTATTTGATTTTGTTGCACGAATCGATGTAGTACTGAGGGACATTGTTGGCCTTCATGATCTTCTCGAACTCGGGTTTGACCTTTTTACCTTTACGGACATCTTCCATGATGGCGAATGCGATGTTGGGAGGCAGTCCTTTACCGCTGACGTAGGTCATGATATCGTCGCGGCATCCGATAACTTCACGAAGCGAGCAGGTGCCGTTGAGAATCAGTTCTTCGGCGTTACCTCTCCAGACGTCGGTACCGTGAGAAAGACCGGAGATGATGAGCAAGTCAGCGAAAGTCTTAGGCTGGGTTGAACGTAACATATTCCGTGCATTTTCCGTGCCGAATTCCGGAATGGCCAAAGCACCACTGTCGATTTTGAGGTAGTTCCGTTTTCTTCCTAAAGCGGACGGATTACTGAAAAGCGACAAGACTTTTGGATCATTCATCGGAATGGTCCGCGGGTCAACGCCGGTCATTTGTTCCATCATCTTTAAAGCCATCGGGTCGACGTGGCCCAAAAGGTCGAGTTTCAAGACGTTATCGTGAATGGCATGGAAGTCGAAGTGGGTTGTTTTCCAATTGGCGTCTTTATCGTCTGCCGGGTATTGAATCGGGGTGAAGTCATAGACTTCGAAGTTTTGTGGGATGACGACAATGCCGCCGGGGTGTTGCCCGGTGGTGCGTTTGACATCTTGGCAGTGTGTCGCAAGGAATGAGACGTCGGCGCGTGTGACTTTTGCCATGTCGCGTCCCAAACGTTCGTAGAAGCCACGGGCATAACCAAAGGCGGTTTTCTCGGCGACCGTTTCAATCGTGCCGGCGCGGAAAACATTTTGTGCTCCTAAGAGTTCTTTGGTGTAATCGTGGGCCCTGGCTTGATAGTCGCCCGGGAAGTTCAAGTCGATATCGGGGACCTTTTCGGCGTTAAACCCGAGGAAGGTCGCAAACGGAATGTTTTGTCCGTCGTGGCGGAGGTTGCTCCCGCACACCGGGCATTTCTTTTCCGGCAAATCGTAACCCGAAAAGATTTCCGGGGTGTCCGTGAATTCGGTGTAATGGCAGTTGGGGCAATTGTAGTGAGGAGGTAAGGGATTGACTTCGGTAATATCCGCCATTGTGGCGACAAAGCTAGAGCCGACGGAACCACGCGAGCCGACCATGAAGCCATCTTCATTGGCTTTTTTGATGATCATGTGGGCAATCCAGTAAATGACGGAATACCCGTTTTTGATAATACCGCTCAACTCAGCTTCCAAGCGAGTGGCCACTAAAGCAGGAAGCTTCTCGCCATAGACTTCGTGAGCGCGTTTATAACAAGTCTCGGTCAATAAGTTTTCAACATTATCAATTGTCGGGGTAAAGAGTTTGTTCTTAATCGGGCTTAGGGTTTCGATTTGATCGGCCACCCAATGCGTGTTGGTAATGACGATTTCTTTGGCTTTATCAGGGCCTAACCAAGCGAAATTCGCCAGCATTTCCGAGGTGCTTCTGAAATGTTGGTCAGGGTTTTCGAAGGTGGGTCGGTCGGCCCGGCTAAACGGAAATAACGGGTGGTTGATCCCACCG
>CAZKHP010000239.1:0-1542 GCA_964552695.1 uncultured Staphylococcaceae bacterium
CGATCAGCGATTACTTACTCACTTTCGATCAATACGTCAGTTGGATCATCGACGAAGTGTATGCTGATGCGGACGCTTGGAAGTACTCCTCGTATGCGTTGGATTACACCCATGGTTTATGCGCCGATAACATCGCTTATCTCAAAGAGTGGCTCATTCAACGCCAAGCGGCTTTAAACTACCATTATTAGAAAAACCCGAGATAAATCGGTCATTTTTACAAATTTCAACTTATCCCAATAAACGGGGCCTTTTTTTCGTTTCTATGGTGACGGGCAACATCCGCATCGCCCTCATCCGACGAACCCTCCGGTTGACTCTGCAGTAACCAGAGGGTTTTCTTTTACTTTCGTAAACTTCCATTTACTTGTATAATCTTTACGAAAGGGGATGAGCTCATGAAAACCAATGACACCGGCACGTTAGTCAAGAACGCCAAAGCATATTTCAATTACTTTCTCAGCGATTTCACCGAAGCCGGGCTTGAACTCGTCGGGACCGAAATCAAATCGATCCGTGCTCACGGAGCGTCCCTTTCGGATGCCTACATCGTCGAAAAAAACGGCGAAATGTTTGTGCTCAACATGCACATCGCCCTTTACGAAAAAGGCAATATCTTCAACCACGACCCCTTAAGAACCCGTAAACTCTTGCTCCATAAACACGAAATTCAAAAGCTCGGCCAGAAGGTCAAAGAAAAAGGCTACACCCTGGTTCCCACCCGTCTTTACATGACGCGGGGAAGAGCCAAACTTGAAATTGCGTTAGGTAAAGGCAAAAACAATTACGATAAACGCGAAGTTATGAAAGAGCGCGATGTCAAACGCACCGTTGACAAAGCGCTGAAATCGAAGCATTCCGAGGAATAACCATGCGTTTCAATGATACGGGTACCTTAGAAAGTTATTTCAAAGCGCATAATCTGCCGACCTATGAACGGTTGGGCTATGACCGTTATCTTAAAGATAAAGGCTTCTTTTACAATGTGCCTTCGATCCATATCACCGGGACCAACGGCAAAGGCTCGACTTCCAGTTTCATTCAAAGCATTTACCGCGCTCAAGGCTATAAAACCGCTTTGTACACGTCGCCCTATTTTGAAAAAGCCAATGAAATGATGGTCATCGATGGGGCACCCATCTCAGATGGCCAACTTTTAGCCTACATGAACGCTCGGGTCGAGGAGTTCGAAACTTACCATCTGACGACCTTTGAAATGCAAACGCTGATCGCGCTGGAATACTTCACCGACGAAAAAGTCGATGTCGCAGTCATCGAAGTCGGCATGGGCGGACTGGTGGACGCCACCAACATCTTTACCCCGATTCTTTCCATCTTAACCAACGTCGCTTTGGAACATACGCGCTTTTTAGGCAACACCGTCAAAGAAATCGCCACCGCCAAAAGCGGCATCATCAAAGACAATGTGCCATCCTTATATGGCCGTCTCGACGAAGAAGCGTATGCGGTGGTCTACAAAGCCGCCTTTCTCAAACGGTCCGAACTCTCCGCGATGAAAGAACCGACGAATGTCCGCATCGA
>CAZKHP010000240.1:0-1540 GCA_964552695.1 uncultured Staphylococcaceae bacterium
AAGAAATAGTTGCCCCACGGCAACTTTTTTTATGCCATCAAAAAAAGGAATCCTTGAGGGGGTTCCTTTTTAAAATTCCGCTAAAAACATTTCAAAGCCGTAGAAACGATCCACTTGGCCGCTTTTGATGCGGTAATCCAGCGAATAGAGTTTATCCAGGTACTCAAGAAGTTGCGCGGAAGTAATCTTCCGTTTCATATCCAAGGCGAGTTTGACTCGGTATTCGTTGACTTTCAGTTGGTCGGCAATGGCAAAATTCGATAATCCTTGTCCGTTGAGGAAGTAACATTCGCTCATCAACCGGAACTGATTGGCCAAAAGCGTAATCAGCCGAACCGGTTCTTCGTTTTGAACGAGCAAATCGCGGAAAATCGCGATGGCTTGGTCATTATTGCCCTTTAATAGCGCGTTACTGATGGCAAACGCATTTTCTTCCAAAGGACGGGCAACGAGCAAATCGATATCGGCCAGCGTGACATGATTGGTATAAAGCGCCAGTTTGTTAGCGTGGTTATTGAAGTTGGTGGCGTCGCCTTGAACGCGGGCGATGATTTCAGTGACCGCATCGTCATCGATTTTGGTATCCAGCTTTTCAAAATAACGACGGACATAATCGGGCCAAGCAGCTTTGGAAATGTCGGTCAGTTCGAAGATTGTGCCTTCTTTTTCACGGATGATTTTGACGAACTCGCTTTTTTCATCGATGGCGGGAGCATTCAAGCATAGGAATAAATCGGTCTGTTCATTCGGGTTTTTCAAGTAGGCCGAAAAGACTTTAAAATCTTGTTCGAGACCCGCTTTTTCTTTGACTGCGGTTTTACCGATGTAATAGGCATTATCGACAATGACCGCTTTGCGGTCGTACCCCAAAGGGATCAGTGTGCATTCGTAAACAATGTCTTGAACCGGGGTTTCCATAGCATCGAAACGGACACAGTTAAAATCATCGATCGTTTCGAGGCGTTCGCGAAGCAATTTATTGGTGCGATTTTTAATCATCAAGGCTTGGGTGCCAAAGAGTATGTAAATCATGGAAACCTCACGCAAAAATTATAACTTAAAAAGCAGCCTCTGTGTAACAAATTGTTCCTTCCAAATCCGTCCTGCGTATATTCGCCCCAACCTTCTTCAAACGTTCAAGCACTTCGCTGGTCGGATGTCCAAAACTGTTCTTTCCCACCGAGATAATCGCATCTTCAGGAGTAGCGGCTTTAAGAAATCCATAAGAACTTGAGGTGTCGGAACCATGATGTCCGACCTTCAAAATGTCCACATCCAGCTCAGGATCGTCCTGCAAAATCTTCTTTTCGACCTCAATTGGGGCGTCTCCCATGAATAACCAAGTTTTGCTCATAAAATCAAGTTTCAACACCAAAGACCGGTTGTTGGACTCGTTTTCGGCCTCGGAATAGTCGTTCAAGTTTTTGAAAACAAGGGATCCCACCTTAAACGGGAAGTTCTCTTTTTCGGTTACGTAATTTTTAACCTCAAATTCACGGATTAAAGTTTCCGCTCCGCCGTTATGATCAAAGTCATCATG
>CAZKHP010000241.1:0-1539 GCA_964552695.1 uncultured Staphylococcaceae bacterium
CCCGCAAAACCGTATCCATTTGGCTTTCATTCCAGGAAGGCGAGCCTCCGGAGAATTGGGCAATTGCCCACCAAACAATCAAAATGACGAAAATCGCGGTGAAAAAATAAGGCAAAATATAACTCCAGACGCTTCGTTTTCCATTATTTTCGTTCATGTGCTACCTCCATTATGCGGAATGGCTCTTTATTAACTTTCAGTTAAGAGTGTTTTGTTGGGGAATAGATGCAAGATACACCCAAAGAAAGCTTTTCACAATAAAAACACTCTATTTTTCGGCCTGGGTCACGTGAATATTGAGAACCGATTGGTGATATTCGCTGAACCCTTTTTTGTAACGCGGGACATAAATGACCCGACCCTCTTTATTGCAGAAAACGGGCCAAATATGAAGAAGCCGCTGCGAAATCCCGGTAGCTACAAGCATTCTCTTCACCGGAACAAGATAACCGCCAAAAACGAAAACGTCTTGCGGAAGGACGCTTCGAACCGTCAACGGATAGTCCTCTGCTTTGATGTTGCGATCTTCGGCTCCCATCGTGAAATCGAGGTCAAAGGTTTCGCAGGAAAATTTCATCGGTTTATCAAAAGTGTAAGTGTAAGGCATATCGAGCCCATCGGTGTCGAGGGTCAAAACGTCGTATTCTTTGACCATGTAGACGCTGCCTTTGAGCTTCAGGGTTGCGTTCGGTTCTTTGCTAAGACAAAGAGCGCGGATGTCACTGAGGATTTTGGCGGTCAAGTTAATATGAATAGGCGAATGACGATTGACGAAATCAACCAAAGTCTTGGCGAATTCATCTTTGGACAATGCCATGATGCTACGAATGTTAAGCTCATCGACCTGCTCGATTGATTTGTTGATGCCACTGATGAAATTGATTTTCTCGGAATTCTCCGCCATCATTGCCTGATAAAGCTGATCGCGCTCCACTTCGTTCATCTGGTAGATTTTTTGCCGGATGGCGGTCGTGAAGACGTGTTCAAATCCCGTCGCTGCGGCAAGATAAGGAACGGATTTCTGGTTGCAATAGGTCTTAAGGTCGCTGCGGGTGAAAGCCAAAAGAGGACGGACGACGATCATCCCGTCATAGGTCGAAATGGGGCTGGTCCCATATTTGGCTTTTTGAATGCCTAGCGACTTCGCGGTCAAATAGCTTTCCAAGCAATCATCTTGCATATGGGCGATGAATAAAGCCGAGGCATTGTGCTTTTTGTACATCTCCTCGAAAAAAGCATAACGGATTTTCCTTTGCCAAGCGGGATAATCCCCATCCTTGCCTTTTTGATCGACATTCTTGGTATCGCAAACTTCAAGAATCAGGCCGTTTTTGGAACAGAAAATGCCTAACTCCATCTCCGCTCTTTCGGAATCGGGGTTGAGGTGGTAATTCACGTGACAAACCACTGGTTTAACTCCGGCCTCCAAAAGAAGGCCGCACAAACATTGGGAAGCCGGCCCATAGGTATCGGCAATCAAATAAGTAGCGGAAGGGTCGAATGCGTAGTCTAAGACTGCTGCGGATAGCATTGTTTACG
>CAZKHP010000242.1:0-1534 GCA_964552695.1 uncultured Staphylococcaceae bacterium
CTTCGCCTTCCCGAGCATCACTTTTCCTTCCCACCCTTCCCGAAATTTGGACCAATGCGGCTGAATCATAAAGAGCATGGTCGCTATCGTAAACAATAACTTGAAGGTTCCTAAAGGTTACCCCTCTTTCCAAAACAGATGTCGTTACCAAATAGTGAATTTTCCCATTCTTAAATTGATCAATGATTTCGGATCGTTCTTTCACTTTCGAATGGACACGATTTCCATGAGGAACAAACCATCGAATGATGGTAAATAATTCCTCGCAAATGGCAATGGTTGGGGTAAAAACAAAACATGGTTTTTTCGATTCCGAAAACTGACGAAGTTTCTTTATCAGAAAAATGTGTTTAAAAAGAAAGAGACGTATGACATATAACGGTTCAGGCAAGAGCCCTCCATGATACCTTGAAAAAAGTTCCAGTAAAACATGATTGCCTGAAGAGAACATTTGCTTGATTTCTTCCGATGGTGTGGCACTCAAAAGAACAAAATGACCTTTAACACTTCGTTTAAAAAAGGTCTGCAAAAGTTCATTATCTTTGAATGGAAAAGCATCAATTTCATCCACAATCAAAAGGTCAAAATAGTTTTCATAACGGAAGAGTTGATGCGTCGTCAAAACAATGATGTCTGCTTCGATTCGTGTATGGTGACCTCCATAAACTCCAATAACAGAAACGGTTGGAAACGCACTTTCAAGTCGAACAAAAAGCTCCCTGACGACGTCCTTTCTTGGGATGGCAAAGCCGACACGCTGACCTTGAGATAAGGCGGTTGAAATGACTTCAAAAACAAGTTCGGTTTTTCCAGCACCGCACACCGCATGGATTAACGTGTTTTTACCTTGAAGATAGTGTTGATTAACTTGCTTCGAAAGATCTTTTTGCTCTTCGCTCAAAGCATAAGCGATGGACGCCGAAACCTGCTTGGGAAAAAGACGTCCTCCCTGAGCCATCATGCCGTTAAACGAAATGCATTTCCGACAATAGAGGTGTCCGTTCTTTGTTCCAAGATAAAGGGGATCGGCATTGCCACATTTTGGGCAAACAAAAGGGTTCATACATACTAATAGGTATTCTAAATAAAGAATTGACAAAAAAAGGGGCTCAGCCCCTCATGTTTTATTTGTAATGTTTTTCTTCGTAATCTTTTACTAAATTAACACGCAAGGCATGTCGGCCGCCTTCGGGCTTCGTTTCTAAAAAGAGGTCGACTCTTCTTAAAACATCATCCAGTTCCATAAAGCCTTGTCCAAAGGACAACATGTTGGCGTCATTATCATTTCGTGTCAACCGCACAGCTTCATCATGATAGCCTATAGCGCATCGAACACCTTTGACTTTATTAGCGGCAATGCTGATACCGATTCCCGTTGTACAAACGAGGAATCCGAATTCGGCTTCTTTTTTGGCAACAATCTCGCCCGCCGCTATGGCAAATGTCGGATAATGACAACTTGCTTCGCTTTGCGTGCCTACATCAAGGACTTCATAGCCTTGATCAATTAAATGTTTTTTAATGGCTTCTTTGA
>CAZKHP010000243.1:0-1516 GCA_964552695.1 uncultured Staphylococcaceae bacterium
ACTGATCATGCAATATGCCCAATGGGCCGCTCCGACGGTCAAAGGCGATATTCCGATGATTCTCATCGCTTATGTCAGCAACTACGGTTACACCAAGATCCTGGCCGAAACGATCGAAAAGACGCTCCGCGACCTTGGCCTAAAAGTCGAATCCTATGACCTGGTGGAAACACCCAAAGCCAAAGTCCTTGAACGCGTCCATTATGCTTCCGGTCTTTTAGTGGGTTCGCCGACCATCGTCGGTGATGTCCTACTTCCCGTCTCTGAATTCTTGATCGAACTCAATCCCATCATCCATGGCGGAATCCCTGCGTCTGCCTTTGGTTCGTATGGTTGGTCGGGTGAAGCGGTGCCCAATATTCTTGCCCGCCTCAAACAAGTCAAAATGAAAGTCAATGACGAAGGTTATCGCGCTGTTTTGAAACCCAATGACGTCAAATTGGAAGGCGCCAAAGCATTTGCCGAGAAGTTTGCCAGTCAATTTAACGTGAAAGAGTTGCAATGCCGTCTTTAAGACGGTATAGTATGGGAGCGACTTATTCTCGGACGTGCGAGTCTCCGACGCCGATCCATGAGTAAGCTAAGATAAAGAAGGAGGAAAACCCTATGGCAGTCAAAAAAGAAAAAGTGGCCGAACTCGTCAAGAAGTACGGCGGCAGCGAAAAGAACACCGGTTCCACTCAAGTTCAAATCGCCTTGCTCACCGAACAAATTAACGCCCTGTCACTTCACCTCAAGGCCCATCAAAAAGATTTCCACGCGAAACGCGGATTGATGGTCTTAGTCGGCCAACGCAAAGGTTTGCTTACGTATCTCGAACGTAACGACCGTGCCGCCTACGTCGCCTTGATTGAATCGCTCAATCTTCGTAAATAAGCACTTAAAACCACTCATCCGAGTGGTTTTTTCTTTGTCTAAATGCTATATTTTCATCAAAAGAAGGTACCCTTATGGAACTCGTCCAAAGATTTCTTAAATACGTCAGTTACGACACCCAATCCAGCGAAACATCCAGCAGCGCGCCCAGCACCGCCAAACAAAAAGTTTTAGCCAAAGTTTTAGCCCAAGATTTAAAAGACCTCGGCCTCACTCATGTCAAGGTTTCCCGTTATGGCGTGGTCTATGGCACACTCAAAGCCAACACATCGAAAAAATCCCCGGTCATCGGCCTCATCGCCCATATGGATACCGCGCTTGAAATGCCCGGAGCCAACGTCAAAGCCCGCCTGGTCAAAAACTACGATGGCAAAGCCATTATCTTAAACAAAGAAAAGAACATCATCATGGATCCCGAACACTTCGAGACCTTGAAGAAAAATATCGGTGAAGACTTGATCGTCACTGACGGAACCACCCTTTTAGGCGGAGACGACAAAGCCGGCATCGCCATCATCTTTGCGACTTTAGAACATCTCCTTGCCCATCCTGAAATCCCGCATGGCAAAATCCAAGTGGCTTTCACTCCGGATGAAGAAGTGGGCCGTGGCGTCGAACACTTTGACGTCAAAGGCTTTGC